>DASSOX010000136.1:0-50982 GCA_035700125.1 Gemmatimonadaceae bacterium | reverse complement strand
CTTCGAGGTGTTCGCGCGTCACATGCGCGACCTGGGCACCCCGACCCAGCCGCGGCGCCTCTTCGAGGCGATCTCGGATACCTTCGGCGACGAAGTATGGTTCGGCTGCGCGTATCTCGGCGACGAGCCGGTGGCGTGCGGCTGCGGTTTCCGCTGGGCCAACGAATTCGAGATGACGTGGGCCTCGGCGCTGGTGGAGTACAAGCGGATAGCGCCCAACATGCTCCTCTACTGGAGCTTCATGGAGCGCGCTATCACCGAAGGGATCACGATCTTCAACTTTGGTCGCTGCTCGCCCGGCGCCGGAACGCATCGCTTCAAGCTGCAGTGGGGCTCGCGCGACGAGCAGCTCTGGTGGTACGACCGGACCGACGGGAGCGACGGCGCTGCCACTCCATCGCCCGACGACTCCGCGTACTCGTGGGGGCCGCGGCTCTGGAAGCGTCTTCCCACGCCGGTGGCCACAGCGCTCGGTCCTCGGATAGTCCGCTTCATCCCATGACGCTGAGGCGGCAGCTGCCGGTGGCCTCCCGCGTGGAGGCAAGCGCGATCCGCTCTGCCGCAGTCGCCGCACTCGCGCACGACGCGCGCGAGCCCACGACGCTCATGCGCGAGCTTCGAAGCATCTACGACGCGCAGCGCTCGGCGCTCACCGACAGCGGCACATCAGCGCTCGTGGCGGCGCTTCGGCTCACGGCCGGGAAGAACGGCACTGTGGCCTACCCGGGCTACGCCTGCGTGGACCTCGCGGCTGCGGCTCGCTACGCGGGTGTGCGGGTGCGCCTCTACGACATCGATCCGGAAACACTGAGCCCCGATCTCGAGTCGCTCGCGGCGGCGCTGGAGCGCGGCGTGGACGCGGTGGTGGTTGCGCACCTCTACGGCTTCCCGGCCGACATGCACGGCGTGGAGGAGTTGGCCAGAGCGTCCGGCGTTCCGGTGATCGAGGATGCCGCACAGGGCGCCGGAGGGACGCTCGGCGACCGCATCCTCGGCTCTTTCGGCGCGCTATCCATCCTCAGCTTCGGGCGAGGGAAGGGAACCACCGGCGGGAATGGCGGCGCACTTCTTCTTCGCGACGCTGCGCTCGCCGACAAGTTCTCGGAGATGCGCCGCAAGCTCGGCAGACGTCCCGCGGGCGTCGGCGATCTGGTGGGGATCAGCGCGCAGTGGCTACTCGGTCGCCCATCGCTGTACGGAATTCCATCGGCGATGCCTTCGCTGCACCTGGGAGAAATGGTGTACCATCCGGCGCACGAGCCGCGCGCGCTCTCCTGGGCTGCCGCTTCGCTCGTGCGCCGCGCGCTCGCCATGGCGCCTGGCGACGTGGCGGGACGCCGTCGGACCGCGGCCGCGCTCGAGATGGCTACGCTGGAGGGAGAGGACATTCGCCCGGTGCGGCCGATCGAGAGCGCCGTCAGCGGCTATCTCCGCTACCCGATCCTCGACAGTGGCTCGCGTGCGGAACGCGCTGACATGGGAATCCTGCGCGGCTACAAGCTTACACTTCACGAGCAGCAGGAGCTCAGCCCATGCCTCGTGGCCGGCGAACCGCCGACGCCCGGGGCGGAGGAGCTAGCGCGTTCTCTGTTCACTCTGCCCACTCATTACATGGTGAAGCCGAGCGACATCAAGACCATGATGGAGTGGCTGCGAGTGCCGACGCGGCTCCTGGTTCCGATTCACGGGCGCGAGCGGGCACCACGTGCCGCTCGCTCGAACTGACCAAAGCTGGGGAGAAGCAGAATCCGAATGACTGCCTCGGAGATCAGGGACGTATCCACGGAGCCGATGGGACCGCAGATCGGCGAGTACCGCTCACGGCTCGCGCAGAGGAAGCTGCGCATCCTGTACGTGTGGGACGCCGACTATCCGTGGGACGTGCGGACGGAGAAGATCTGCGCGACGCTCGCGAGTGCGGGACACGACGTGCACATAGCCGCGCGCAACTCGCGTCGCGAGCCGACCGTCGAGCGTCTCCCGGAGGGCACCGTCCATCGGATGCCGCCCATGCGGTGGACGGGGCGCAAGGTAGATACCGCGCTCGGCTTCCCCGCGTTCTTCAATCCGCGCTGGCTCTCGCTGCTCGATCGGACGGTCAGGCGGCTGCGTCCGGATGTGGTCATCTGCCGCGACATACCGCTGGCGCCCACTGCGCTCTGGGCGGGTCACAGAAATTCGACGCCGGTAGTGCTCGACATAGCCGAGAACTATCCGGCGATGCTCCGCATGGTGTTCGACGCAGGCGTGCACCGATTCTCCGACCACCTGGTGCGCAACCCCACAGCGGCTGCGCTGGTGGAGAGCTACAGTCTGAAGCGCGCCGACCGAGTGATAGTGGTGATCGAGGAGATGGCCGAGCGCATGGTGCGGATGGGTATCCCGGCAGACCGGATAGACGTGGTGTCGAACACGCCGCCGCGCTCGCGCGCCGCCTCGGAGCCGGACCGTCTCGCACGGCGGGAGGGCCAGCCGCTGGGGCTCGTGTACCTGGGCCATCTCGAGGTGCCGCGGGGGATAATGGAGATGGTTGACGCCGTGGCGATCCTTCGTCGCGACGGGTTCCCAGTACGTGCTACGATAGTGGGGAAGGGTCGCGATGCGCAGCTCTTCAAGGACCGGGCGCGCGAACATGGTCTCTCCGACGCCGACGTCAGCTTCCTCGGCTACGTGGACCGCGACACCGCGCTCCGGGCGGTGGAGGAGGCGGACATCGGAGTGCTGCCGCACCACGTGAACGAACAGTGGAACACGAGCATCCCGAACAAGCTCTTCGACTACATGGCGGTCAGTCTTCCGGTACTGAGCTCCAACCCCGGTCCCTTCGAGCGGATCACGCGCATCACCGGTGCGGGCGAGGTCTTCCAGGGAGGCGACGCCGCGTCGCTGGCGGGCGCCGTTAGACGTCTTGCGGACCCCGCGGTTCGCGCGCGCTACGGCGCGGCGGGTCGGCGCGCGATCCTCGATCGGTACAATTGGGAGTACGATACCGCCGTGATGCTCAGCGGACTTGACCGAGTGGCCAGTGCCCGCTCAGGCAGTCGGAGGAGTTGAGCGGCGCCTCGCCGCATCAACGTCTGTAGGCGCTCGCGCGCGGTCGGCGCGCGGGCTGCGCTCAAGATTTTGACTGTGCGTTCAGTCAGACCCGCTGTAAAACTTTGTGCGTGCGTTGAACCGATGTGTTCGCTGCTCCAAGTTGTCGGTGCCTTCGGCAATTCGCAGGGTGGCCGCTCGATTTCCCGCCTCCGGGCGGCTCGGCCCCAGACACTGAGAACCCATACGGCGTGATCGCACGGACCCCTGAGGGTCCCCGACAAGGGCAAAGCCGGTGAAAGCCGGTGACGCAAAGCCACGAGGCTAAAGCGCTGCACGTTGCGCCATGCTCGTCGGGTTGCCGTGGAACCCACAGGAGCACGAAGTGCGCTTCAGAACCTTCGCAGCAGCAGCAACTGCCATCGCCACCGCCGCGGCCTGTTCCGACTCCCCGCCCACCGCGGCCAGCAAGCTCCCCACCGATGTCCAGGCCGCGATAGCCTCCGGCTACCAGCCGCTCATCATCAGCCCCGCCGTGGACACGGTGGCTGTGGGGAAGTCCATCACCCTCGAGGTGGAAATTCCGGGGAAGGTGGGCGACACCACCACGATCACCTCCGACGACGTCGCGGTCTATTGGGGGTCCGACGATCCCGCCATCGCATCGGTGGGCGGCGGCACCATCACGGGGCGCAAGCCCGGAGAGATAAGCGTAGTGGCACTCACCGCCAATGCCGTGGGACTCGCCACCGTCGTGGTGGTGGAGGCCCTGAAGGGCGATGAAAACCCTTCGGAGCCCGACTCGTCGGCTACCGACGAGCCCAGCCCGGATTCTTCCGTCACCGGGACGCCCACCCCTGACTCCACGACTACCGACTCCTCCAGCACCGGAACTCCTATCCCGCCGCCGAGCGAGAGCGAACTGGGAGGGTTGGCGTCGGGCTACAGCACGAGCTCCCCGCACTGGAGCCACATCCGGACGCTCGCGACCGACTTCTACTACCACTGGACGCCCGACCAGCGTGCGTGGGCCGGCGCACATTTCGATGCCGCCCTGTCGGGCAACACCGAAGCATGGTTCGCGGCCAATCCCACCGTCACGCAGCTTCCCTACACGCTCTTCTGGACCGTCCTCACGCCTGGCAACGATTCCAGGCCATATCTGTCTTCCACCTACTACGACGACATGAAGCAGTGGTACGCTGCTCATGGCGAGTATCGTCTGGAGGACGCGTTCCTGCACACGTCCACGTCGAAGAGCGAGGCAACGCGAGTGACGGCGCGGATATGGGATTCCTACCGGTGGATGATCAACCCGTCGGATCCAGGAGCGCGCGCATACACGGTCGATCGCTATCGCCGCCTGGTGGAGGGCACGAACGGCGTGTTCATCGACGAGGCCTCCTCGGGCGACATCCTCCCCCGGGTCAGGGACGCTGTAGAGTTCTCCGAGGCGCGTTATCAGGCCGACTACACCTCTCTCCTCGCGGAGATCAAGCGGGTGTACGGAAGCAAGACGATCATGCTGAACACCGCCGAGTACACGAAGGACTTCGACCGCGCCAATGCGATAGCGGCGGGCGCGGTGCACCTCGAGAAGTTCAACAATCCGCTCAAGACGCAGATGAACCGGCGCTGGGAGTGGGTGGAGGAGCTGCGCGCGAACGGCGTCGCCGTAGACCTCGTGAACCCGTATTCGGCGGCGTGGGCGGACGAGCACTCGTACGAGTACCCGAAGGGGAACTACGCTACCAGCGGAGATCGCATGACCATGTGGGAGCTGGCGAGCTACTACATGGTGGTGGGCCAGAATCCGGACGGTCTCTACTTCCATCTTCTCGCGCCCGACTGGAACACGCCGCTTTCCGACTACTGGCTCCCGGCGATCGAAGCCAACATCGGCCATCCGACAGGCGCGCGTGACGACAGCCGGCAGGGCACCGACCCAACGGGGCAGCCGTACACGATCTACTCGCGCGACTTCGAGCGGGCACTCGTGCTGATTCGCGCGCAGCGCGGCTGGGGCGCCCAGAACTACAAGGATGCAACAGCGGTCGAGGTGGATCTGCCGTCGGGCGATACCTGGTTCCCGTTGAACGCCGATGGGACGCTCGGCACCGCCGTAACGAAGGTGAAGCTCCGCAACTCGGAAGCGCTCATTCTGATCAAGAAGAGCAAGCTCTGAGAAACGAATCGGTGACGGCGTCCTTCGGGGCGCCGTCGCTGCTGGCGCCGTTCGGGTGTAAGCCACCAGCGTCATCCCCGCAAGTCGCGGGGATGACGCATTCCTGTTGGGCTTTCGAGCCGGGAGACGAGTGCAAAACCGTGTGACACCCGCGTAGCGGATCGCCCGCAAAAGAGTAGCGCATGTGACACTCTTCTTGTCGCTGTCTCGCCCGTATCCGAGGGCGGTAACGCCTGTATTTCTGGCGCGTCTGGTGGGGACAGTAGCACCACCCTTCACGGCATGATCGCAAGGGGGCACGTCGCCCACGCGACAAGGGCAAAACCGGCGAAAGCCGGCGACGCAAAGCCACGAGGCTAAAGTATCCACGCTGGATGCCATGCCAGTCGGGCTGCCGAACGGAACTCCGTTATACAGGAGTCATCGACATGCGCGTCCCTCGCACCACCCGTGCGGCGCTCGTCGCCGCCATTGCGCTCGCCTTCACCGCGTGTATCGACACGCCGCCCATCACCTCATCCGCCGACATGATACCGTCGGCATCGATCGGGCGAATCAGCGTAGAACCAGCAACGCTATCCATCGTCGCAGGCGGTGACGCCTCGCTCGATGTCCACCTCGAAGACATCGACGGAAACCTCGTTGCCGGTCAGCCGGTAATCTGGGTTTCGTCCGATACCACCGTCGCCACGGTAGACAGCAACGGCGTGGTCACGGCGCGTAAACCGGGGAAGGCGAACATCATCGTCATCTCCGGTACGCACAGCGCGCAGGCAGTAGTGGACGTATCCGCGAAGCCGGCGCCGAAGAAAGCTACGATCTCGGTCACGCCCTCCACCGCATCGGTGGTGGTGGCCAGGACGACCACGCTCGTGGCGAGCGTGGTGGATACCATGGGGCAGAAGGTCGCCTCGCCGAGCATCACCTGGTCGAGCGACAAGCCAGCCATCGCCACGGTGAGCTCGTCGGGCGTGGTGACCGGCGTGGCCGCGGGCAGTGCCAGGATCACCGCCACATCGAGCGGCGTGAGTGCGAGCGCCACCATTGCCGTTACTACTCCGCCGGCGCCACCACCGTCGCAGGAGACCGCGCCGAGTGGTGCGGGCTCGCTCTTCTCCGGTTACAGCGCCGCCTCGCCGCACTGGACTCACATCCGCACGCTGGTCACCGACTTCTACTATCACTGGACGCCGGACGAGCGGACCTGGGCGGGACAGCACTACGACGCGTCGCTCTCGGGTCACGGTGATGCATGGCGCGCCGTGAACCCGACGTTCACGCACCTCCCCTACACGCTCTACTGGACGGTGCTCACGCCGGAGAGCTCGAACAACAAGCAGAGTCTCTCGTCCATCTACTACTACGACATGGAGCAGTGGTACGCGGCGCACCCGCAGTACCGCATGGAGGATGCGTTCCTCCACACCTCCACCACCAAGTCGCTCGCGACACGCGTGAAGGTGATGATCTGGGATTCCGATCGCTATCTGATCAATCCAGCCGATCCCGGTGCGCGTGCCTACACGCTGGATCGCTACGTCCGCGTGGTGCAGGGCGAGGAAGGAGTGTTCATCGACGAGGCTTCGTCCGGCGACATCATGAAGCGCGCGAAGCTCGGCGTGGAGCTAGACCCCACGCAGTATCAGACCGCGTATACCTCGCTCCTGGCCGAGATGAAGAAGGCGTTCGGCAGCAAGGTGATAATGCTGAACACCGCGGAGTACACCGGCGACTTCGACCGCGCCAACGCGGCCGCGGCCGGCGCGGTGCACCTCGAGCTCTTCAACAACCCGATGTCCTCCTCGATCTCCGGGCGCTGGAAGTGGGTGGAAGACCTCCTCGCGATGGGCGTCAAGGTCGACCTGGTCAGCCCGTACGCGGCGAAATGGGCCGACGATCACCCGTCGCAGTACCCGAAGGGGAACTACCCCACGAGCGGGCAGCGGTTGAACATGTGGACGCTGGCCAGTTACTACATGGTCGTCGGCCAGAGTCCGGAAGGGCTGTTCTTCCACCCGCTCGCCCCGAACTGGGACACCCCCTTCGCGCAGTTCTGGTTCAAGGCGGTGGAGGCCAACATAGGGCACCCCACCGGCCCGCGCTCGATACTGGAGAAGGGCACCGACCCGACCGGGAAGGGCTACACCGTCTATCAGCGCGACTTCGACCGGGCGCTGGTGCTGATCCGGCCGCAGCAGGGGTGGGACACCCAGTCGTACCTCGACGCCACAGCTGTGGAGCTCACGCTACCATCCGGCGAGGTCTGGCTCCCGCTGCGCGCCGATGGAACGCTTGGCGCGGCAGTGACGAAGGTCAAGCTCAGGAACTCGGAATCGCTCGTTCTCGTGAAGCAGAGCAAGATCTCGTGAAGCAGAGCAAGACCTGAGGAACGGGCGGGGCGCTGAAGGGGTGGGTTGACTGCCCCGGATCGCCGCAGACGTCGTCCCTGCGGGGAGCGGGGATCCATGTTCGATCGATCGGACATGGGTCCCCGTTTTCGCGGGAATGACTCGCATCTGGCGTGGCCGATTCATCCCCGCCGCTCGGGCCGAGGCCTGACCCCGCTTCGTTCGAGGTGGTATAATGGCACCGTATTCGCAAAGTCCTACCCGTAGCAACTTCAGGGGCGACCGGCATCCAGCAGGCCGCCCCCTGGGCGAAACCCCAATTCCCAATAGATGACCAGAAGCCCGCGGCCCTGGCCGGAACAGCCGGTCGGTAACCCATGGGCTGGCGCCCAGCCGGCGCCACCCTCCCGGGTCGCTGCACCACCTCCGGCCCCAAACCCGGCCGCGCTCACCGAACAGAAGCCGGATGCCCTCATGTACGCCGTGGGCCTCCTCCTGTTCGCGTACGTGTGGCGCGTCCAGGACGCCTTCCCGATCTTCGGCAAGCTGCAGCTTCCACTCCTGAGCCTCGGGATCGCCGGAATCCTGTACGTCACGAACCGCCACCCATTTCGCAGGCCCCTCCAGCTTCGCAGCAAGATCCTCTACCTCACGTTGGGTCTTCTCGGGCTCATGCTCATTGGCGTCCCCACCAGTCTCTGGCCGGGACACAGTCTCTCCTTCGCCCTCAAGACCTACCTCTCCAACCTGCTCTTCATGGCGGTCACCGCCGCGAGCATCCGCAGCGTGAGCGACGTGGAGTTCTACGCGAGAACGAACCTCTACGGAGGCCTGTTCTACGCGATGATGGTGAACCTCTTCTTCAAGGTGGGGGCGGACGGACGTCTGGGAGGGCTCGTCTACTACGACGCGAACGATTTCGCGCTCGTGATGGTCGCCACCCTGCCGTTCGCCGTCTATCTCATCAAGTTCGGACGCAAGGGATTCCGGCGCGCGTTGGGGCTCCTGGCGCTCGGACTGATCATGCTCGCTCTGGTGAAGAGCGGCTCTCGCGGCGGCTTCCTGGGGATGATCGCCGTCATGATCTACATCCTCCTCCGCTACCGGGCGATCCCCAGCACCACGCGACTCTTCGTGGCGGTGGCGGGCATTCTGCTCGCCGTCCTCATCGGCTCCGACAAGTACTGGACGCAGATGAGCACCATCATGCACCCCACCGCCGACTACAACTGGACCGACCCGCAGGGGCGCCGCGCGGTGTGGACGCGTGGGTTGACCTACGTGGAGCACAATCCCGTCTTCGGCCTCGGCGTGGGCGCCTACCCGATCGCCGAAGGGACCATCTCGGCGATCAGTCAGGAGCGCGCCAGCGTTGGGCAGGGCTTCAAGTGGTCTGTGGCGCACAACTCATTTCTCGAGACGGCCGCGGAGCTCGGGATCCCCGGGCTGATCCTCTTCGTCGGCCTCTTCGTGGCCTCGTTCACGGCGCTGCGGAAGATCCGACCGGGCGGCATCTACGGTCCGGGAATAGGATCGCGTGAGACGGCGCTCTCGCAGATGCTCATCGGGTCGCTCTTCGGCTTCGCGGTATCCGGAATCTTCGTGTCGGCGGAATACTTCTCGTACCTGTACTTCCTCCTCGGCATGGTCATCGGCCTGACGAAGATGCTGCGGTTGCGCAGGGACACGTTCTTCGCCCTCGCGCCCTACCGTGCCGCTGCACCGAGGATGAGAGTGGTGCCAGCTGCCCAGCCGCGCTCCACGCTCGCACCACGCGCGTGAGCTACGGCGTGAGAGGCAGCCAGCGCAGCCGGAGCGTCGGCATCCGCGATCTCTTCTCGTCATGCCAGCACGACAGCTGCTGAAGACGGCCATAGAGCAGGGACTCCTCCGCAGCGGTCTCCCTGGCATCTCGACCCGCCTGCGTCGCACCGATACGCTGATTCTCGCCTACCACAATGTCGTGCCGGATGGCGAGCGGGTGGTGGGCGACAGCTCGCTGCATCTGCCGCGTGCCAGCTTCGCCGCGCAGCTCGACACGCTGCTCGAGATGGCCGATGTGGTCCCGCTCGCTGCTGCGCTCTCTCGGCGAGCCACGCCGAGCGCGCGCCCGCGAGTGGCCATCACCTTCGATGACGCATACAGGGGCGCGGTAGTGGCCGGTATCGAGGAGCTCGCGAAGCGCTCGCTTCCTGCTACCATCTTCGTGCCTCCGGCGTTGCTCGACGACGGCGTGTTCTGGTGGGACGCGCTCACTCCAGCGGGGATGCCTGGGCTCTCGAGCGAGGTACGCGACGATGCGCTTCTGCGCATGGCCGGGAAGGGGAGCGCCATCCTCGCGGAGCATGGGTGCAGCGACACTTCGCACGTGCCCGCGTATGCACGCGGTGCATCGCAAGACGAGTTGCGTGGCGCGGCCGAGCAGGCAGGAATCACGCTGGCGTCGCACAGCTGGAGCCACCCGAACCTCGCGGCGCTCACTCCCTCCGAGTTGGAAGACGAACTGGCGCGCCCGCTCGCCTGGCTGCGCGAGCAATTCGACGAAGTGCTCCCTTACATCTCATATCCGTACGGCCACTACTCGCCCGCGGTAGAGCGTGCGGCCGCTGCGGCCGGGTACAGCGCGGCGCTTCGCATCGAAGGCGGCTGGCTTCGGGATGACGACGAGAATCGCTTCGCCATCCCCCGTCTCAATGTGCCCTCGGGACTCTCGAACGCCGGCTTCCGGCTGCGCTGCAGCGGTCTGCTCAGCTGATGGACCCACGCACGATTCTCGTTACCGACGGTGAGCAGCGTTCCGCGCTCGCGCTGGTGCGCTCGCTGGGGAAAGCGGGGCATACCGTCTACGTCTGCTCGGCGCGCGGCCGCTCCCTCGCGGGTGCATCCCGTTACGCGCGCGACGAGGCGCGGGTGACCGAGCCGTTGCGCGGGGCCGAGGGGTTCGCCGAGGATGTGCTGCAGCTCATCGAGCGCTGGAAAATCGACACGCTCATCCCCGTGAGCGAAGCAGCGCTGCTGGCACTTCTCCCGGCGCGCGAGCGCATGCGGAAGGTGGTATTTCCTTTCCCCGACGAATCCACCTTCCGCCGCATCTGCGACAAGGCCGAGCTTCTCTCCGTCGCTCCGCGCGTTGGGATCGCGATCCCCGAGCAGCTCAGCGTGCAGAGCGCATCCGAGGCGCGCGCGCTCGATCCCGCCTCGCTGGAGTATCCGGTGGTGCTCAAGCCATCGCGTTCGGTGGGGGAAGGAAGCACGGAGCGAAGTGCGCGGCTGAAGCTAACCGTACGCCACGCCGCGAACGCCGAGGAGCTGGCGAACGCGCTCGAGGAGCTTGCGGATGTCGGTGACGCCGCCTTCCCGCTGCTCATCCAGCGGCGGATCCTCGGCCCCGGGATCGGGATCTTCCTCCTCCTGCGGGATGGACGTACGCTCGCCACCTTCGCGCATCGGAGGATCCGTGAGAAGCCGCCCTCGGGCGGCGTGAGCGTTTACCGGGAAAGCGTGGCCGCCGATCCCGCGCTGGTGGAGCGCTCGCGCGCGCTCCTCGAGCACTTCGGGTGGTGCGGAGTCGCCATGGTGGAGTACAAGGTGGACGAGCGCACGGGCACGCCGTACCTCATGGAGGTCAACGGGCGCTTCTGGGGCTCGCTGCAGCTCGCGGTGGATGCTGGAGTGGATTTCCCGGTTCTCCTGGTGCGGGCCGCCACGGGCGACACACCGAATCCGGTGAGCAGCTACACCGAGGGCGTGCGCAGCCGCTGGTGGTGGGGCGACGTGGACCACCTGATCGCGCGGCTCCGGCGCTCGCGCGCCGCGCTGTCGCTGCCGAGCGATGCTCCGGGACGGTGGCGCGCTCTGCGCGACTTCTTCACCATCCACTTCGGGCGGGATCGCGAGGAGATTCTACGTCTCGACGATCCACGGCCATTTTTCCGCGAGAGCGTGCAATGGTTCCACCTCTGATTCTCCCCGATGGCCCGTTGCGCGTCGCACTGCTCCTCGAGTCGGACGGACCAGGGGGAGCGGAGACGATGCTGCTGAACCTCGGCGAGGAGCTCAGACGGCGCGGTCACGAGGTGCTCCCCGTAGGCCCCGCCGACAAGTCGGGGTGGCTGGCGGCTCAGTTCCGCGAGCGCGGCTTCGCGCCGGAAAGGTATCTCCTGCGTCGTGCGCTCGATCCCGCATGCGCGCGGCAGATCACCGAGATCCTCCGCTCCAATGGGATCCACGTAGCGCACAGCCACGAGTTCGGGATGGGAGTCTACGGCGCGGTCGCGGCCAGACGCACCGGGAGCCGCCACATCATCACGATGCATGGTGGTCGCTACTACGCGGAGCGAGGGCGCCGGCGCGCGGCGCTGCGCTGGGCGGCGCGCAGGAGCGCGGCACTGGTAGCTGTGTCGGAAGCCACCGCGCGCGATCTGCGCAGCACGCTGCGACTCCCGGGCGACGAAGTGAAGGTCGTGCTCAACGGGATACCCTTCCGCGATGGCAACCGATCTTCGTTGCGCAAGGAGCTGGGGCTCGCGGCCGGCGATCTTCTGATCGTGGCGGTGGGCAACCTCTATCCCGTGAAGGGACACGCGGTGCTGCTGCGCGCGCTGGGCGACTTGCAGCGTTCAGGAGCGGCGGCCGGCGCGCCCTGGCGACTGGCGATCGCCGGGCGCGGCGAGGAAGAGGAGAAGCTCCGCGCGTTGGCCGTGGAGCATGGGATCGCGGATCGCGTCACGCTGCTCGGCTTCAGGAAGGATGTGCCGGACATCCTCGCCGCTGCCGACATCTTCGTGATGCCCTCCCTCTCGGAGGGGCTTCCGCTCGCGCTCGTGGAGGCGATGGCGGCCGGACTCCCGGTGGTGGTGAGCGATGTAGGGGGCGTGCCTGAGGTGGCGGTAGCGGGGCGAGAGGCTATCCTGGTGCCGCCTGGCGATCCGGCGCGGCTCGCCGAGGGACTGGCCACGCTGCTGAACGACGCCGGCGCACGCAGCGCGATGGGTCAGGCGGCGCGCGAGCGCGCTGTCCGTGACTTCAGCGTGAGTACGATGTGCGAGGCGTACGAGCGTCTCTATCGTGGGGCGCCTGGATCCCGGACGCCGGCGCCAGACGCGCCAGAGCGTCGAGGAGAATACGTGCCTGGAGGCGCCGGCTGAAGCGTTCGTCGCGCGCGATGTGGATCGCCTCCTCGCCGCGAAGATGCGCCAGATAGCGCCGCTCTATCACGCGCGCTATTCCCTCTATGTCGTTGCGGGGAACGACGTCGGCGTCGGTGCCGCGAAGGAGAAGGTCGGTGGCGCTCCCCTCATCCGAGAGAGCGAGCAGCCACGCGTCGAAGCGCATGCACTCGAACACCTTCCCCGGAATCGCTACGCTGTTCCATCCGGGGAACGTCACCAGCATGGTGGCCTGCGACAGGAAGTGCATGGCACCTTCGTGCGACCGCGTCGGTCCTACCGAGATGAAATCCTCCACGCCCTCGGTGCGTGCCGTCTCCAGCAACGCCTGCTCGCCGCCGTCATCGAAGTTGCCGATGAAGTCCATCCCGAAGTCGTCGGGAGTGAGGGCGAGATCGCGGATCACGCGCGCCGCGGCGCGGAAGAGACTCCGCGGGTCGCCGTAGTCGTACACGGTGCCCGCGTAGGCGATGGTGAAGCGGCCGCCGCGCCGCTGCGGCGGGAGCGGGTCATCATCGGAGCCGTTCATGACGGTGATGATCCTCTCGCTCGCATCCGGATACGCGCGAGCGAGCGCATCGCGCGCGGGCGCGGTGTTCGCTACCACCAGCGCTGCCTGGCGCACCATCTCGCGTTCGTGACGCGCCGTGCCGCGGAGCCAGAGCGGGCTCGCCCAACGCTCGGTGACGCGCTCGTTCAAACTCCACGGATCGCGCATGTCCATCACGAAGGGGAGCCCGCGGCGCTGTGAAAGCACGCGGCCCGTCTCGTGGGTCATGTGCGGCGGGCCGGAAGTCACTACCGCGAAGTGCACGCCCGGCTCGAGGATCTGCTCGGCCAGCCGTACCGCGTCCTCCGCCCAGCGTTCGTGCCGCTCGAAGTCGAGCCATACCCAGTAGCTCCGCAGCAATTTGCGTGGCGTGGGAGGCCACCAGCGGATGTCGTGGCGCGAGACAGTGTCGGGGTGCTCGCGTTGCGTGACGTCGGGGAGCGGGGCTGGACCTCCATCCGCCACCGTACCGGTACCCGCTTTCCCGTTGCCTGCTGGCGGAGCGCTCGGCGCGGGGCGGATCGTGCGGTACGCGCGCCACGCCTGGTGCTCGAGCCACTCGGCGGCGTGCATGTACTGCGGGGGAAGCGCGTAGACGCGCGTATCCTGCGGAAGGAACTCGAGGCGCGAGAGGTCGGCGCCGGGCTCCGCGCACGTGATGACGTCGAGCCCCCAGCCGCGTTCCGCCACGAAGTGCGAGAGCTTCTCCCACCTTCGCGCGCCGATGGTGGTATCCGGTGGGAAGTGGTAGCTGATGAGGAGAAGCCTGCGCGCGCTTCGCGTCGCTCCGGGATGCTCGAAGAGCGGCCGCGGAGTCATGGACGTCTTTCCGGCAGGTCGAGCCGTTGGGCCAGCGAGCGGGCTATCTCGTCTACGATCACGTTCCAATCGTGGCGCCTGGCCTCGGCCTGGCGCAACCCGCTCTGCTCCGGCGTGTCGTTCTCTGGCTGGAGGAGACGCTCAATCGTCCGCTCCCACTCCTCGGCACTCGTCGCTACCGGAATCAGATCGCCGAAACCGGCGAGCGCCGGAAGAGGCATGCTCACCGTGGGACGACCGCCAGCAAGGTACTCGTACAGCTTCAGCGGAAAGATGTACTTGCTGTAGTCGTTCATCCGGTAGGGCATCAGGCAGACGTCGAAGTGCTGAGGATAGCGAGCGAGCTCGGTGGAAGGCTTCCCGCCGAGGAAGTGCACGTTCGGAAGCGCCGCCATCCGATCGAGAACCTCGCGAATCTCCGGGTGCGGCCGCTTCTCTCCCACGAAGACGAACGACCACTCCGGATGTCGAGTGGCGAGCGTCAGGAGGAGCTTCCAGTCGAGCTGCTTCTTGATGTACCCCGAATAGCCCAGTATCGGGCGCGGAATGCCCTCCAGATCGGCGGGCATACGCTGAGGACGCGCGAACGACTCGTACGTGACGCCGTTGGTCACCTGCAGCGTGTTCGCGTTGAAGCGGCCCTTGCGCTCGAACATCGTGGGCGAAACGGTGACCACCTGATCCACCGACCGGATCAACCGCTCCTCCGATGGGTCGAGCGGCGTTTCGACTTCGGCGTCGGAGTACTCGTCGTAGATGTGGTAGCAGCTCACATCGTGCGGTGCGAGCTCCACCGCGTCGGCGAGCTCGATGTGCCACACGTAGAGCACGATGCGCCTGCATCCCCTCCGGCGGAGCGCCGATACCGCGGCGCGAAAGCGCCGGCGCGCGAGAAACTTCCCGAGCCAGTTCGGTTTGTAGACGACCGGGAGCCACGCTGGCGGATCGTACACGGTAAACGAGTCTGGCTGCCCTTCGATGCGCGTTTCGCGTGCCCGCAGACGACCACCGCGCAGCGCTCTGCGCCACTCGATCGCCGGGTTCATCCAGAGTACCTGGTAGTAGCGCGCCAGGCGGGTGAGAACCTGCTGCCGCGAGAGCCACTGGCTTGAGTAGCGCTCCTTGGCTACCGAGAGAATCCCCACATCCGGATAGAGGGGACCACGCGCCGATGCGGTCGCTTTCACGGCCGTGCTGGCGGCGCTGGCGGCGCTCCCTGGATCGTCCAGGGTCGCCGACACTGGGTCCTCGGAGGTCTCTATCATGGCCAAGTTCGGGGTCCGGCTTCAGGCAAGTCGCGAACATAATCGTGCGCGACGCTGGTTGCCATATTGCAGGTTGGTTGCCAGCACCCTCGCCATCTCCCATGGGAGTGGCGGCGGCCGCACGAGCCGCGAGATCATTCAGCGCTTCGCGCCGCGTAGTGGAGCTATCGCAGCGAGGATGCGACCCCGGTGGAACGCGAGCATCACGAGCGCGTAAGTGGCCGCGCCGACCATGACCTCGCTCACGAGCCTGGCGCGGACATCCAGGCCGTTCGGGAGCCAGTACCGCACCAGCAGCACCGCGACGGTCATGAGCGCCGTCCCGCTCGCCGCCGGCCAGAGGGCGCGAAGGTAGGCGCGCGGCGAGAGGTCGAGTATCCGGAAGACCAGCCGGTAGATCGGTGACACCACGAGGGGATACGCCACGATCCACACGAAGGCCACTCCGGCCGCACCCCAGCGTGTACCGCAGAGGAAGAGGACCGGCAGGACTACGGCCGCGAGCACCGTGTACCACATGCTCTGCCGCGAGTGCCCGGTGTAGATCAGCACCTGCGGCGTAACCGTGTCTATCGAGCGCAGACCGGCGTAGAAGGCGAGCAGCTGAAGAGGAAGTACCGCCGCTGCCCACTTGTCGCCGAGCAGCACGGGAACCAGCAATGGCGCGGTGAGTGATATCCCTACCGCCCCGGGGAAGGTGATGAATGCCAGTCCTTCCACCACCGCCAGGTAGTAGCGTCTGAGCGCCGGCCTGTCGGCCTGCACGGTGGAGAAGACGCCGGGCGTGACCTGCCCCACCAGCGCACTCACCCGCTCCACCGGAAGCGTGGCGATCTCCCAGCCGATCGTGTACGCACCCAGCGCGACCTTGCCGAGCACCCTGCCCACGATCGCAAAGTCGGCGTTCTGGTAGGTGTACCATGATACTCTCCCCACCACCACGTGCCATCCCACGAGGATGGACTCCGAGATGGCGCGGAAGTGGCGCGGGATCGCGATCCGGTGCGGTCTGGCGATGTTGGCGAGCACCGCGCCCGCTATGCGACCCACGAGGCTTCCGAACACCAGCGCCATGTAGCTGAAGCCGAGGAAGGCGAGCACGATGGTGCAGATCATCTGCACGATGTTCGTGGCGCCGTCTATCCAGGCGAGCCGTTTGAAGTCGAGGTCGCGAGCGAGGAGCGAGCGCGGGAGAACGCCAGCTGAGCTGAAGATGAAGTTGAGGCTGAGGATCGTGACGATCACGCGCACGGCCGGCTCGCCGTAGAAGTGCGCGATCGGAATGGCGGCGCCAACCGAGATGAGGCAGAAGGCGGCCCCGAGTCCGATTCCGAAGCCGCCGATCTGCGCGATCTGCGAGTCGTCGAGGTCGCGCCCGCGCAGGATGGCCGCAGTGAGTCCGAACTCGTTCACCAGCGCGACGAGGCCCAGATATACGGCCGCCATCCCCATCAGACCGTAGTCCGACGGCGTGAGCAGACGAGCTACGACCACGGTGGACACCCAGCTCACGAGCTGGATCGCCCACTTCATCCCGCCTGTCCACGCGATGCCGACCAGGAGCGAGCGATCGAGCGAGCGTGCGGCGGTCTGGCTCCTGGTGTTGGAGGGAGTCGGCCGTGGTGGGACGACGAGCGTGCTAATGTGCTGGCTTCCTGTCCGGGGTGGGGCCAAGACGCGTATCTTCAATGCGCGGAACGTCGTCTGCTCGTTCAGAGAGACGAACGGAGGTAGATCGGCGGCACGCGGGCTGACCGTGATCCGAGGACCGCAACGGCCGCGGCGGGGGCACGGGCTGTGCCTCTTCGCTGCGGCGCCATGCGAGCTCAGCCTGGTTCCACCCGGCCTTTCGGAACTGCCACCCAACTCTGCGTTGACTAATCTGCCCTCCCCACTGACAATCCTCCACGTGACCGCGCCAGCTCAGGTAGGCGGTCTCGAGAGCGTTGTCAGCATGCTCGCGCGCGGTCACTCCGCGATGGGCCATCGCGTTCACGTGGCAGCCCTCGTGGACCCGGCTGGTGGGATGTATCCCTTCCTCGACGCGCTGGAAGCGGAGGGCATCGAGACGACGCGGATCACCCTCCCGACGCGGGCGTACTCCCGCGAGCGCGCGGCGATAAGGCGCCTCTGCGCGGAGCTGGCGCCCGACGTAGTGCATACGCACGGCTACCGTTCCGACGTGATCGATGGCGCCGTAGCACGCGCTGCCGGGGCCCCCATCGTTTCGACCGTGCATGGCTTCACGGGCGGGGGGATGCGGAACCGGATCTACGAATGGATCCAGGAGCGTGCCTTCCGTGGTTTCGATGCGGTGGTGGCGGTATCGCGGCCGATCGTACAGCGTCTCGAGCGCCATGGAGTGCCTCGCTCCAGGATCCACCTCATCCCGAATGCCTTCGACGGCGCCGCGTCGGTGGTGGAGCGCGATGCCGCGCGCGAGCGGCTCGGGCTCCCGAAGGACGAATTCACTATCGGCTGGGTGGGGCGGCTCAGCGCGGAGAAGGGGCCGGACGTGTTCGTCGACGCCATTGCGCGCCTCGCTCGGCCCACCCCGGCCGCCGCCTTCGTGGGTGGCGGCCCCGACGAGGCAGTGCTGCGCGAGCGCGCGGCGCGTCATGGCGTGGACGAGCGTGTGCGCTGGCTCGGCGTCGTTCCCGGTGCCGGCGCGCTCCTCGCCGCCTTCGACATGCTGGTACTCAGCTCCAGAACGGAGGGAATTCCCATAGTGCTCCTCGAGGCCGCCGCCGCCGAAGTGCCGATCGTGGCAACTCGCGTGGGCGGCGTACCGTCCATGTTCCCAGATGGGGAAGTGTTGCTCGTCCCGCCCGATGACCCGGATGCCCTGGCGGCCGCGATGGAGGCGGTGCGCTCCGATCCGGATGCCGCGCGCGAGCGCGCCCTGGCCGCCCGCCGCCGACTCGAGAAAGACTTCGCGCCGGGGCCATGGCTCGAACGACACGAGGCGCTCTACCGCTCGCTCGGACCAGCGCGTAAGGGAGGTGCGCAGGCTGGCGGTGCAGGGAAGCGACCCGGGGGCGCGGAGGTGCGCAAATGTTGACCCTCGCGGTGATACTGATAGTGCTCCCGTTCGCGATGTTCATCTACGCGTATTTCGGCTATCCGCTCCTCCTCTGGCTCGCGACCCGAGTGGTGAAGAGTGGCGCAGGGAAGAGGGGAGCAGCTGCAACGACCGGCCTGCAGATGGATGGTAGCGTTGCGAGCGATGGCAGCGAGTGGCCATACATCACCATCACCGTTCCCGCCTACAACGAGGAGCGGCGAATCCGCTCCACCATCGAGAGTCTCCTCGCGATAGACTATCCGCCCGAGCGCCGCCAGATCCTGATCGCCTCGGATGCGTCGAGCGATGGGACCGACGCGATCGTGCGTGAGTTCGCGGAGCAGGGCGTGGAGCTGCTTCGCGTGGAGCCACGCGGCGGGAAGACCAACGCCGAGAACCGTTCGGGTCCGGTGATACGCGGCGAGATAGTGGTGAATACCGATGCATCCATCCGCATACTCCCGCACTCGGTCAAGGCGCTCGTCGGCGCCTTCGCCGATCCCACGGTCGGCGTGGCGTCGGGGCGCGATATCAGCGTTGGCGATGAGGAGCGCGAAGGGAATCGCGGCGAGTCAGGCTACGTGGGCTACGAGATGTGGGTGCGTTCGCTCGAGACTCGCCTGGGCTCTATCGTGGGCGCGAGCGGCTGCTGCTACGCTGCGCGTGCAGAGATCCAGCGCGTCACGCTCCCTGGCGATCTCGCCCGCGATTTCGCAAGCGCGCTGATCGCCCGGCAGATGAACCTTCGCGCCGTATCCGTATCGGAGGCGACGTGCACCGTTCCGCGAACCACATCGCTGCGCGCGGAGATGCGACGGAAGGTGCGTACCATGGCGCAGGGGCTCGAGACGCTCTGGCACTTCCGCTCGCTCATGAACCCATTCAGCGAGGGCGGCTTCGCGCTGATGTTGATCAGCCACAAGCTCTGTCGCTGGCTCGTCTACCTGAGCATCCCGCTCTCGCTTCTGGGACTGGTTCTTCTAGGTGTGCACGCGCCGGCCGCGTTCGCGCTCCTGGCCCTCGTCCTCCTGGGCTGGCTCATCGGCGTCGTCGCTCTCCGCTGGCCCGAAGCTCGCCGCATTCCTCTCCCTCTTGCCCTTGCCGGCTTCGCCGTCGCCTCCAACACCGCCGGGATGCTCGCCTGGCTCAAGGTCTTCCGCCGCCAGCGCATGCCGACCTGGGAGCCGACGAGGAGACCGTAGTGAAGGAGGCGGAAAGCAGAGAGCAGAAAGCAGGGAACTGCCGAGGGGGTGAGGGCCTACCCCAACGAGCCGTTCCCTGCTTCCTGCTTCCTGCTTTCTACTTCCTGCTCTCCTTCTCTACCACCCTCCCTTCTTGAACAACATCACCGGCACCGTGCGCACCATGATGCGGAGGTCTTCGGCGAGGGATTGGCGCTCGAGGTATTCGAGGTCGTAGCGAACCTTGGTGCGGACGTCCTCGATGGAGGAGTCGTAGTTGTGGTTGATCTGCGCCCAGCCGGTGATGCCGGGGCGGGCGCGCTGACGGAGTGGGTACTCGGTGATGTCTTCGCGAAGGCGGGCGAAGATGCTGGGGCGTTCGGGGCGCGGGCCCACGATGTTCATGTCGCCCCGGATCACGTTCACCAACTGCGGCAGCTCATCGATTCGCGTGCGGCGGAGGAAGCGTCCCACCAGCGTCACGCGGGGATCGTTCTGCTGTGCCCAGACGGCGCCGCTCTTCTGCTCCGCGTCGATGTACATCGAGCGGAACTTGTAGATGGTGAAGATCCGGCCGCCGCTGTCCTGCTCTCGCCTGTCGTAGAGCGCGTCGATCCGGCTGCGCCTGCGGTCGAGTCCAACGCGCGTCTGTGAGTAGAAAGCGGGTCCGCGTGAGGTCAGCTTGATCGCGATCGCTACCAGGAGGAGGATCGGCGAGAGGATCACCAGCGCGATACACGCTATCAGGATGTTGACTACGCGATTCAGAATTTCGGAGCGACTGCGCGGCTCGACTTCGAGACGCGGCGGTTTCCGGGGGGCATCGCCATTGCGAACCAGCTCAATTGTCCTCACGGGCTCCGTGGGCGTAGAGATGCCCGTGAAGCCACGCCGCGCCCTCTCGGCCGGAAGGTGCGCGACTTTTCGCCCTTCGTGAGCATGGTTACGCACCGCCTGTGAGCTCCACACGTTTCCTTGTTCTTCCCAGATCATAGTTCGGTCTTTCTCAACGGTTCGAGATAGCCCAGATACTCACGGCTATACCCGCCGCCAGGCTCACGACCTGAAGTATCCGCAACCAGTCCTTCTTACCCTTCTCGCCCACGACTATCTGGTCGCCTGCGCGAAGGCTCATCTGATCAAGGGTCGTGCCGGAAGTGAAGGCATGCTGTACCGCGTCGCTGCCGTACACTTCCTTGTTGTTCCGCACGATCTTCGTATCGTTCACGTCGCTCTGCTGGCCCGGCCCGCCCGCCAGCATGATCGCATCGGTGAGCGTCATGTCGGTGGGCAGGTTGTAGAAGCCGGGTTTGCCGACCGGGCCCAACACGGCGATCTGGATCAACGACTGCGCCCGCACTTCGGGGTTTCTCAGATACTTCGCGAGCTCCTTGGTGAGGTATCCATCGAGCTCGGAGTGCAGCACGCCAGCGAGCGAGATGTCCGGCAGGTTGGGGAGCTGAATCACACGCCCGCCTCGTACGACCACCGTATCGGTGAGCGTCGAATCGCCCCGCACCACAAGGGCGATGCGGTCGCCCGCGTGGAAGTCACCATTGGTGAGGCGATCGTGGAGCGAGGCGGCTTCCGCCTGCTTTTGTCGCTTCACGTCCGGATCGGTGGCCGACTGCGCCTCCCTGTCGGCCTGGGCGGCCATGGCCTCGAGTTCGGCGCGCGACGGACCCGCCCTCATCGAGTCGGTGAGCGGCGGCGAGACCGGAAGCACGGAGCTGCCGTGCGACGAGGCACACGCGGCCACTGCGAAAAGGAGCGTGACAACCATCAGGGCGCGCGCGGCGCCGGCCGTGGATCGCTTTGAGGTCATTGCCATAGTGGTTGGGCCTTATGCACCAGCTGTGCTAGCCTGGGCGCCTTTGTACGTTCGGGTAAAGTCATTGCCAGTGAACGGCTTGGTGATACACCACCTGCTTACTGCGCTGTGGCGGCCCCATCCGGTGTGGCGACGTCACAACATAACACGTGCCACGGCCCAACACGCCAGCCGTGGCCACCACCCATCCCTGCGATCCTCCGCGAACGGGGCTCGCAATGCGATCGATTGCGCGACCACGCCTGCTCTGCGTAGCACAGAGTAGTGCATTCATATGCATACCGCGTATCGCGGTCACATCGCTCCTGTAGCACGGATGCGTCACGCGAGGCTCGAACGGAAACGCGGTGAATCATCTAACAGTCTACCTCCAAACGAGTTGCAAGCCGAGTTCGATCGCTGCATGACTCCTGCATGGCGCTCCTCGTCAGGTATATGGCGTGCCAGACGCGGATCCCCCGTCTTCCACACAGTCGCACTCCTTCCGCTGAACCCTTCGAGCGTATGTCCGAAACAGAGAAGTTGTCCCGACCACCGCTGGTACTTCTTGCCAACGATCAGGAATGGTCGGCCAGATCGCTCGAAAGCATTCTCGGTCCCAACGGTTACGCCGTGCTGCGAGCGTACACCGGCAAACAGGTGATAGAGCTCGCGCGCGCGGCGCAACCCGATCTCATCATCATCGACATCCGGCTCCCGGACATGGCTGGTATCGATGTATGCCGCACCCTCAGCGAAGATCCGCAATACTCACCCTCCACACCCATCGTCATCACCACCGCTGGAGCCGCGGAACGCGAGCAGCGGCTCGCGGCATATCAGGCCGGTGCCTGGGAGTTCTGCAGCCAACCACTCGATGGCGAAACGCTGCTCCTCAAGCTCGACGCCTTCATGCGCGGCAAGCGCGAAACCGACCGCCTCATCGCCGAAAGTCTCCTCGATGCGGCCACCGGTCTTTACAACATGCGCGGACTCGTGCGACGCGCCCGCGAGATATCCGCGGAAGCGCAGCGCCTCCGTGCACCCATCGCCTGCGTCGCCTTCTCACCGGTGGCGGTCACGCCCGGTAACGAAGAGCGACAGCTCAACGGCGACGCGTCGCGAGTGATGGAGCAGCTGGGTGCGATCATGAGTCGGACCGGGCGTGTCTCCGATGCAATCGGCCGCGTCGGTCCCACGGAGTTTGCAATCATCGCGCCCGCTACCGGAAGCGATGGAGCGGTGAAGCTGGTCGAACGAATCCAGCACATGATGGACGTCGAGCCGCTCACTATCGGTGACTCCGGGCACAGAGTAAAAATCCGGGCCGGCTACTGCGCCGTCCCGGATTTCTCGGAGTCCGCTCTCGATGCCGTCGAGATGCTTCTGCGCGCCACCACCGTGCTTCGTAACGCCCGCACCGACGACGCGGGCTCGAACGCCGCCAGGGCATTCGAGCCCGTTCCCGTCAAGTCTGCCCTGTAAGCTCGCCGACCTGCGGAGCGAGGCGCGGCATCTCGTCGTCCTCGCTCGTGGTGTAACCGTACAGGTACGTGTAGTAGCGGTAGACTCCCTGCGCCCGGATGTCGTTGAGCACTGCGCCAAGAGGACGGATCGGCAGGCGCTCGAGCAGCTTGAGCTTCGCCTCGGCCATCTTCCGGTCGGTAGCGCCAGTGCGCAGCACCACCACCATGTTGCCCGTGGCCGCGCCGAGCACGAAGGGATCCACACCGGCGCCGAGCGGCGGGCTGTCCACGATTATCACATCGAAGCGCTCGCGCAGGTCGGTGATGAGTTGCAGCATCGCCTGCGAGTGGAGCAGCTCCGGTCCGCGATGTCTGCGCGTACCGCAGGGAATGAGCGTGAGCTTCTCGTGCGTGGAGTTGCGCAGCACCGCATCGAGCGGCGCGTCGCCGCCCAGGTAGTCCAGCAGACCCGGACGCCGATTCGCTCCGAACATCGCGTGCAGCTGTCCCCGGCGCGTGTCGCCATCCACGAGCACCGTGCGATAGCCCGCTTCCGCGAAGGAGAGCGCGAGGTTCGATGACACCAGAGACTTCCCATCGCCGGCGCCCGGACTCGAGATGGTGAACATTATCGGTCCGCTTCCGGCATATGAATTGGTGATGCTCATGCGGATCGTGCGGAACGCTTCGATTACCTGCGCTGCCTCCTCGGGGTCGGGCTCGCCGCCGCGTACGCGCTTGATGGTAGGCACGGCACCGAGGATGGTGAGCCCCAGTTCGCCGGTGGCCTGCTCCGGATAGCGGAAGCGGGAGTCGGTGTGGTCGAGGAGCAGTGCGAGACCAACGGCGCCACCCAGACTGGCGAGGAGCGCGAGGATGATGATCTGCGGACCGGTGCTCGTGGTGGGACCGAGCGGCGCGACCGCGGTGTCGAGGATGTTGATATCGGGAATCGCGCTGGCCGCGGCGAGGCGCGCCTCTTCGGTGCGGCTCGCGAGCATCGTGTAAAGTCCCTGCTTCGTCTGCACGTCGCGCATGAGCCGCATCTGATCTATGGTGCGCGCCGGAATCGCCTTGAGCTTCGACGACGACTCCTGCACCTGGGCCGAGAGCTCCGACTCCTGCTTGCGCAGTTGCGCGACGAGCGAGCGGACGATCTCGGGGATGGTCTGCGTGCGCATCACGTTGACGCTTGCCTGGAGGCTCTGCACCGTGGGATGCTGGTCGGTGTAGAGCTCGCGCGCGGTACGCAGCTGCATCTCACGCTCCGAGAGCGTCTTGAGCGCGGCCTGGAGATCGGGCGCGTTCTTGGCGCTCGGGATCAGCATGAACGCATCAGCGCTGATCTTGTTGGGGCTCGCTATCAGCGCTTCCAGCGCCTCGCGGTCGTGCTGCACCGCCTCGAGCTGGAACTTCAGCCCGAAGTAGTTGCCGACCACGGGATTCCCCGTCGCACCCGGCTCGCCGCTGGGCGTGATTCCGAGCTGCTCCGTGGGCAGGGTGATGGTGCTGGTGCGGAAGCTCTGAAGCTTGGACTCGGATGATTGCAGCGCGTCGTGCGCGGCCGAGAGCTGGCCCTCGAGGGTCTGCGCCCTCTCCATGAGGTTACGCCGCTTGAGATCCGCCGCGGTGTTCACGAACTCGCTCATCACCGAGTTGAGGATGGACGCGGTACGCTGCGGGCTCCGTCCGGTGAGACTGAGCTTGAGGAAGGAGCTGCGCGGCTGAAGGGTGACGTCTATCCGGTTCGTGAGGCCCGCCGCCACCGCGCGCGGATTGGCCACGGTGAAGCCGATCGTGCGTCCCTTGCCGAGTGCCGCCGGGGACGGCTTCCACAGGTATCCGAGCGAGCGCCCGACGGAGTCGCCTACCGCGCCCTCCTCGAGGATCTTGTCCTCGGCGGTGGCGATGGTGTACTTGCTCCCCGTGGGGTCTATGCGCAGCTCGAACGTGCCGCTGCGGAAGCCGGGGCCGGGCTGGAAGCCCGCGAACACGCTGGAGTCGGCGACGTTGGCCGGCCACAGATAGAGCCCCATGTTCTCGACCACGCGATCCATGATCGTGGAGCTCTTGAGGAGGTCTGCCCACGCGCCCGCGCCGAGCAGCTCATCGCCCTGAACCGGACCGCGTGCGTCGGTGGTGCGGTCGGCTATCCAGATGGTCCCCTGCGCCTGGTACTCGGGGACGGTC
Source organism: Gemmatimonadaceae bacterium (assembly GCA_035700125.1). Taxonomy (GTDB): domain Bacteria; phylum Gemmatimonadota; class Gemmatimonadetes; order Gemmatimonadales; family Gemmatimonadaceae; genus JADGGM01. Next base: position 25,903 of record DASSOX010000136.1, on the reverse strand, counting down.
ATGCGGCTCACGACGACGCCGATTCCGGTGCCGATGAGGGCGATCGCGAGGATGAGCCACTTATAACGACGCAGGGCAGCGACGTAGCGACCCCACGGTATTCCCGGCTCCTCCGCGGTGGCCTGCCCGAGGGTGGGGGGCCACGCCTGTGGGAACCCGACTGCGTTCATATCTCGCGACGGGTCTACGGGGAGATTGGACGGGATGTAGTTCGCGGACATTCAGGACCGGGCTTGAAGGTTGAGACGAACGTCTTCGCGAGAGCGGCTCCGGAGTCTCCAGCGACTCAGGGGATACCCCGCGCGGCGCCATCGGATGCAAATCCAGGCCCACCCGTTCGGACGCCGGAATCGCCGGGAGGGAATTCGTTCAGCACACCGCGTTCAGCAAACACGCCTCCCGGGCGGCGGCGATCGCCCTGCAGAAACATAAGTCGTGCAACAGGAGGTCACGGCTGACATCGCTAATTCCGGGCCGCTGTCGCAACCCAATGTAGCGCCCGCCAAGCCGCCACTTTGTGACCCTCCATACACTATCACTACCGTTACGTAAGCTCTTCAATTGCGTCCAGATTAAGAACGATCTAACGTCTTAGTGGTCAATCGCCGGTTTGCAACCCGCCATGTTTGATGGCATGTTGGCGTTAGCCGACAGGGTGTAGCGAAAATATCACAGACGATGTGGCCGGCAGGCCACGGCAGCACCCGGGTTATCAACCTCTCGCCGATTCGCGAGGGCTACATGCAGGAGACTATGACGTCCGTTCCTCCAGCTCTGGGTTCCGAGGAGCACTCCGCCGCGCAGCCGGTGCCGCGCGATCCGCTCTCGATCCCAGCCGAGGTGAAGGCCGATATCCGGATCCTCGTCGTAGATGACGACCGCACCCTGAGGGAGGGGTGCGCCAGCGTGCTGCAACTCGACGGCTACAGCGTCACCTTCTCCGGGCGCGGCGACGAAGCGCTCGACCTGGTGAAGCGCCGCAAGTTCGACATCATCCTCGTAGATCTCTACCTCACCCCCATCTCGGGGCTCGACATCCTCAAGGCCGCGCTCGAGGCGCATCGCGACACGATCGTGGTCGTGATGACCGGAAACCCGAGCGTGACATCGAGTATAGAAGCGCTCCGCCTGGGCGCGTGGGACTATCTCCCCAAGCCCTTCTCGGCTACGCATCTCCAGGTGCTCATCGGCCGCGCATCGCACGCCGTCATGGTGGCGCGCGAGACGAACGATCTCCGGCTGCAGCTCGCGAGTCAGAACGGGAACAGCGACAAGCTCACTCTTCTGGGTGTCTCGCCCGCGTTCCGGCGCGCCGTGGAGCTGGCACGCAAGGTGGCATCCACCGACGCGTCCGTGATGATCACCGGCGAGAGCGGAACGGGGAAGGAAGTCATCGCGCAGTTCATCCATCAGCACAGCAGGCGTGCCAGCCGGCAGATGGTGCCGATCAACTGCGCCGCGCTCCCCGAGCCGCTCCTGGAGAGCGAGATGTTCGGACATCGCAAGGGCGCCTTCACCGGCGCGGATCGCGACAAGCCGGGACTCCTCGAGACTGCGAACGGCGGCACGCTCTTTCTCGATGAGCTCACGGAGATGTCGCACCCCATCCAGGCGAAGCTCCTGCGCGTGCTGCAGGACGGCGTGGTGCGGCGCGTGGGAAGTGAGCAGCAGGATGCGGTGGTGGACGTGCGCTTCATCTCCGCCACCAATCGCGACCCGCAGGACGCGGTCAACAAGAGCGTGCTGCGCGAGGATCTCTTCTATCGGCTGCGTGTCGTGCCGATCAAGCTTCCGCCGCTCCGTCAGCGTCCCGAGGACGTGGCTCTTCTCGCCAACCACTTCCTGGCGTACTACTGGGCGCGTCACCGGCAGCCGGGTGATGTGCAGCCGAAGCTCACCGAGGCGAGCATCGACTTCCTTCGTTCGCGTCCGTGGCGCGGCAACGTGCGGGAGTTGCAGAACGTCGTGGAACACGTGGCAGTGCTGAGCGAGCCGGGCACCTCGATCCAGCCGGACGACATTCCGGTCTACGACGATGCGCCCGCGGTGTCGGTGAAGAGCACACTCCCGCGCGCGATGATGGACGAACCGTATCACGCGGCGAAGGACCGCCTGATAGCGGAGTTCGAGCGCGAGTACCTCACCCGCCTCTCGGTGCGCGCGGGCGGCAACATGTCTCGCGCGGCGCGGCTCGCCAACATAGACCGAACGACGCTGTACCGTCTCATGGAGAAGCATAACGTTCGTCGCGACGAGCTCGCGGGCCTGAGCGAGTGAGCGGCGCGTGAGCTCCAGAGCGCCGCGCGCCCCGCGCGCGCGGGCGGACGGTGCGCGGCGAGGTGGGGGCAGCGAAAGGCCAGCGAGATCGAGCGGTCGAACCACTGATCTGCCGCTGCCGCCCAACTCCACTGCTGGCACGCAGCGCATCCCGGCATTGCTCTGGGATGCGCTTCAGCGCGCGATGACCAGGGTGGAGGCGGAACCCACGGCCATAGAGCAGGGCACGCAGGCAGACGACCTGCGCTTCCAGCTCGAGGCGCTCTACGGCGCGTTGCGCCAGGCGGCTGCCTCCGAGGAACCCACGCTCGAGCGTGCGGCGCCCGCGGTGCCCGTCCAGCGCGTTCTCCACCGCCTGCGCGCCTGCGCGGTCGAGGAGATAGCCGCTGTACGCGAGAGCGTGGAGGCCGACGACCTGCTCGCCTTCTTCGACGCGTTCGAGCGCGTGCAGTCGGCGCTCGACCGCGATGAGGCGCACCGCTTCGCGAGCCGCCTCGCGGGCGCGGGCGGTCTCGAGCTGCTCGTCGAGGTCGGTCACGATCTGCGCTCGCCGCTGGCGTCCATCCTGTTTCTCGCTGAAACGCTCAGGAAGGGGCAGAGCGGGAGCGTGAACAATGTGCAGGAGCGGCAACTGGGATTGATCTACAGCGCCGCGTTCGGCCTCAGCGCCATGGCCAGCGATGTCATCGAGCTGGCGCGCGGTGGCGACCGTCTAGCGAGCGCCGAGCCGGTGCCGTTCTCCGTGGCCGATGTCATCCAGTCGGTGCGCGACATCGTGCAACCGATGGCCGAGGAGAAGGGGCTGGCGGTGGTACTCCAGATGCCGGAGGCCGACTTCCGTGTGGGACATCCCGGCGCTCTGAATCGCGTGCTCCTCAACCTCACGACGAACGCGCTCAAGTTCACGTCGGAGGGGCAGGTGGAGATCGCAGCACTGCAACGCTCGCGCAGCGCGTTGGAGTTTTCGGTGAAGGACACGGGCCGGGGCATCCCGCCCGAGGTGATGAACTGCCTCTTCGAAACCTTCCGCCGCCGCCGCGCCGCCGGCGACTACAGCTTCTCGAGCGCCGGTCTCGGTCTCTCGATCTGTCGCAAGCTCGTCATGGCGATGGGCGGCGACCTCCATGTAGACACCTCCCCCGTCACCGGCACCCGCTTCCACTTCGAGCTCGATCTCCCGGTGGCGCCGCGGATGTAGGGGGCGAGGCGTGTGGATCTTCTTGGCTACGTGTGCTTGGGTCGCGGGGGAGGGCTCCTTTAACTGAGAAATCGCGGAGAGCGCGGAGGACCGCGGAGAGCGCGGAGGGGAACTGCACAAGGAGTCAGGCTACTGACCGCAAGGGGCAGAAAAGAAAAGAGGGGAACTGCACGAGGAGTCAGGCTACCAAGCGCAAGGAACAGAAAAGAAAGAGGGGGAACTGCTCCCTCGCCTCAGTTCTGCCCGGGTGGGCAGGACTCAAGGTGCAGGAGCGGTTCCCCCCCAAAGACCCTCGTTCGAGATCTCGGCCCTATGCCTTTTCTCTGAAGTACGAGATCCAGGCCCTACGGCCTTTCTCCGCGGTCTCCGCGGTCCTCCGCGCTCTCCGCGATTTCTCAGTTAAAGGAGCCAGGCCCCCGCGTACCAGGCCTCCTAGCCGAGATGGAGCGGGCTACGCAAGAACCGGAGCCGCTATTCGCTTCCTCGCTTCCTTGACACCATTGCGCTCGGCGATCAGGTAGGCCTCATCGGCGCTCAGAACATCATGCTCGATGAGGGCCTCGGCGAGCGCTTCGACCGCGGCGCGGTGCTCGCGGACCAGCGACTCGGCGCGTTCGGCCTGGGCGGTGATGAGGGCGCGAACGGACTTGTCTATCTCGCCCTGGAGCTGGCCGCTCGGGCTTCCGCCCTGCGCCATCGGGTCGGCGCTGATGAGGCCCACCTCGTCGCTCATACCGAATTCGGCCACCATGCGGCGAGCGATGCTCGTGGCCTGCACGAGGTCACTCCCGGCACCCGTGGTCACCGCATCGCGACCGAGGAACACCAGCTCCGCGGCGCGGCCACCGAGCGCCTTGGCGATGATTCCCTCGAGGTAGTGACGCGGGTGGAGATGCTTGTCCGCCTCGGGCGCGAAGTGCGCTGCGCCGAGCGAGCGGCCGCGCGGTTCGATTGTCACCTTGTGAAGCTTGTCCTCGGGGCAGGCGATCATCCCCACTATGGCATGTCCCGACTCGTGCAGGGCGATGAGCCGGCGCTCGGCCTCGCTCACCACGATGCCGGCGCGAACGCGGCCCAGGAGGATCTTGTCGCGTGCCTGCTCGACGTGCGCGTTCGTGATCGTCTCGCTGTTGTCGTTCACTGCGATGATCGCGGCCTCGTTCAGCAGGTTGGCCAGATCGGCGCCCGAGTGGCCCACGGTGAGCTGCGCCAGGCGCTCGAGGTCCACGTCGGGGGCGAGCGGCGACTTGGCGGCGTGAATCTTCAGGATCTCCAGGCGGTCGGACGCCGTCGGGAGCGGGACTTCCACGACACGATCGAAGCGGCCCGGGCGACGCACCGCAGGATCGAGCATGTCCTCGCGGTTGGTGGCGGCCATCCAGACCACTCCCTCGTTGGCGCCCATCCCATCCATCTCGACGAGGAGCTGGTTGAGCGTCACTTCCTCTTCACCGGAGCGGTTCGGCCTTCCACGCCGGCCGCCGAGCGAATCGAATTCGTCTATGAACACGATGCACGGCGCCTGCTCGCGCGCCTGCTTGGCGAGCTGTCTCACCCTGCGCGAGCCGACACCCACGTACATCTCGTTGAAGTCGGATCCGGCGGCAACGAGCACCGAGCAACCCGCCTCGCCGGCCACCGCACGCGCGAGGAGCGTCTTGCCCGTACCCGGAGGGCCGATGAGAAGAACACCGCGCGGGCACTTGGCGCCCATCGCTTCGTAGCGCTTCGGGTTCCTGAGGTACGCGATGACGTCGCGCAGATCAGCCTGCGCTTCGCGCACGCCGCCCACATCTGCTAGGGTCAGCTGGCGCGACTGCGGCGACGCGACGAACTTCGACGCGCGGATGCCGCCGCGTTGATGGATGACGAAGAAGGCGACGATGCCGATGATCGCGAAGAGACTCGCGAGCTGGATCACCACTTCGGTGCTCGGCCCGCGCGAGCTCTGCACGACCTGCACTTCGGTGCCGGTTGCGCTCCAGCGCTCGAGATCCTCGAGCGATACGGCGCGCGATGGCACCTGCGCCTCGAGCTTGCTCACCGGCTCGCCGTTTATCACGCGCGGCGTGCGGAGCGTGGCCACGATCCTGGCGCCGCCATCCTGGACAACGAGATCGCTGATCTGATGCTCGGTGAGCGCGGCGGCCAGATCGGAGTATGGGACGAGCGGATTGGCGACGGCATCGGGCCTGGTGGCTCGCCACGCGATGAGTGCGATGAGCGTGGCGGCTACGAGCGCGAGGCCGATCGGCCAGTAACGGAAAGGCCCGCGACGCTGCGAGACCGTGAACATGTTCCGGAGCTTCCAGTTGCGGCGCTCACGAGGAACGGTGCCCTTTCCCTTGCGAAGACGGGGAACGGCGGGCGGGGTTGGTGTTGGACTGGTCGAAGGCACTTAGTACTGCTTAGCTGTGGGCAACAGAGAGGGATCGGCAGCGTGTGGCGATCCGCGAAGGGTACCGCGCGCTGAATTCGATCCGCGATTCAGGATGCGGCGAAGCCCGCGGCCGATTGGGAGGGGAACTACGCCTTTGTCAGAGGACGGCGGCACCTGCGGGCACGTAACGACCCCGACGCCTCCAATCTAGCAAGGCGGGACTCGATATACACCGGGTGTCCTTATCAGTTCGATATCGTATTGGCTGCAGGGTCAGCCCGGAGCCTCCGCAGGTTGCGATTGGCGCCCGTACGGCCATGCGAGCGCGACTGTAACCACGCCGTGAGCGATTAGATTCCATCCATGTCCGGTGCATTGCCGTACCACCGTGCATGGGCCGATGTGCCCGCCGCGCAGGTGGAGAAGCTGATATCCGAGAGTCACAGGCTCGGTTGGCGCGCAGCGTTGGGCGATGCCGCCGTAGGCGCGCCATTTTTCGGCGCGCGCCTGGAAAATCTCCGACTGGCCAATTGGCACATGCTGCTCGCTCCCTCTCCACGCGGCGCGGCGCTCGATGTGGGTTGCGGTTTCGGCACACTGCCGCTCGGGCTGGCCAGCCACTTCCGGACCGCGGTGGGCGCGGAGATGCTCCCCGATCGGTTGCGCTACGCAACTCTGCGTGCGCGCCAGGAACCGTGGCCCAACGCGCACTTCGTACGCTCGCACGGCGCTCGTCTCCCGCTGGCCGATGACACCTTCGATCTCGTCACCATGAATGGCGTACTGGAGTGGGCCGCGATCTACAGCGAGGGCGAGCCGCGTTCGTTGCAGGTGGCGATGCTGGAGGAGATGCGTCGTGTAGCGCGCGCGGATGGAGCGGTAGCAGTGGCGATCGAGAATCGTTACGCGCTCGAGAGTCTGCTGGCGCTCTCGGACACGCACACCGGCCTCACCTTCGTCACCGCCATGCCGCGGAAGGTCGCCAACCTTGTGAGCCGGTGGCGGCGGCGCGAGCCGTACCGGGTCTTTCTCTACTCGCACGGTGGTTACAGAGAGCTCTTCCGCGACGCCGGCTTCGAGGACGTTACGGTGCTGGACCTGGTATCGAGCTACAACGACTACGACTTCGTCGTGCGACCGGGCGACGCGCCGAGCTATCGCTTCCTCTGGGAGCACCGGGTGGTACGTTCGTTCTACCGCCCGGCCGGATGGACTCGGCGGCGACTGGCGCGCTGGAAGCCGGCGCTGCTTGGCAAGCTCAGCTATGCGTACCTGGTAGTGGGCGGAAGATCGGCGACCACTCTGCTCGACGAGCGACACCCATTCTGGAGCGCCGCGACCTCGAAGGGTGCCAACCCCGGACCGGCGCGATTCGCTTCCCCTGGCGACCGGCCGGGAACAGTCACGATCTTCACGCACGACGGCGAGCGAATACTCTCGCTGGTGGAGCTGGGCCCGGCGTACCATGGTGCATCGGGCGACGTCCGTTCAGCAGCTCCGCTCGAGCTCGCGATGCCGGAGCTTCGCACGCGGCTCTCGGGCTCCGGCGAGTTCAACGGCATCGACTACAGGGTCTTCGTCGTCGAGTGAGGGCCGGCTGGTGCCGGCGACCTCAGAGTTGCTCGCCCTTTCCCTCGCGCGCTGCCATCGCCATGGTGGCGTCTCCGTAAGTCGCCCGTATCCCGTTTCCGATCAGCTGGCGCGTGAGATGATCGTCCAGCTCGGGATAGCGTGCTGCGATGTCGCGCACGGTGGCCGCCACGAAGTCGCGGCGTTTGTCCGATTCCATGTCGAAGGCGCCGGCTGCCAGCATCTCGTTCAGCAGATCCATCCGCGCCTCGGTGTAGGCGACTTCCCTCTTGTCCATATCCGCGTCCCCTCTTCGCGCCTCGGCGGCGCTGCCCGGCCGTCCCCTCGCTAGCTCACCCTGCGCGTCTTGTGCTTCAGGAAATCCATGAGGATGAACTGGCCGAGCGTCATCGTGTTCGTGAAGTAGGCCTTGCCGCGGCTTATTGCCGCCACGCGCTTCACGAACTCCACGAGCGCGCGGTCGCGGGCCAGCATGAAAGTGTTGATCATGATCCCCGCACGACGGCAGTCCGCTACCTCGCGCAAGGTCTGTGCTGCGACCATCGCGTCGAGCCCCATAGAGTTCTTGTAGATCATCCCGTTGGGCATGGTGAGCGCGCTCGGCTTTCCATCGGTGATCATCACGATCTGGCGCATGTCCTTCTTCTGAGCGAGCAGAATACGCCGCGCCAGCTTGAGTCCCTCCGCGGTGTTGGTGTGGTACGGTCCCACCTGGGCGTGCGCGAGGCGCGCGAGCGGTATCTCCTCGGCCGAGTCGTGGAAGAGCACCACTCGGAGCGTGTCACCGGGGAACTGTGTCCGGATGAGATGGGTGAGTGCGAGCGCCACCTTCTTGGCTGGCGTGAAGCGGTCCTCGCCGTAGAGGATCATCGAGTGCGAGGTGTCGAGCATCAGTACCGTGGCGCACGAAGAGCGGTATTCGGCCTGGCGCACCATGAGGTCGCCGTAGTCGAGATCTATCGGCACCGAGAGCGAGCCGTTGCGGATGAGCGCGTTCTGCAGAGTGGCGTTGACGTCCAGATTCATCGTGTCGCCGAACTGGTATGGTCTGCTCGACGCATCGGCCTCGACGCCGGTGGCGAGGTCGGGAGTGTCGTGGCTCCCGAAGCTCGACTTTCCGAGCGAGCCGAGGAGGCCTCGCAGCGTCTTGTAGCCCAGGAAATCCATCCCCTTCTCGGTGAGCTGGAATTCCACGTCGCGAGCCGCGGCTCGTGCGAGTCCGCCGGGGCCGGTGACCTCCTGGTGGCCTGAAGGCATCTGCGGAGGCGTGTTCAGGTTGAGATAGCCCTCGCTCACCAGCCGCTCGATCAACTCGTCGAGCAGCTTCGCGAGCCGCGCGGCGCCCTCGCCGTCGTCGTCACCGCGAAGCGCATCGAGCATCTCGGGGGTGAACTGGCCGCTCTCCATGAGCGCGTTGAGGATCGCCTCGCGCAATGCCTCGATCGAGTGATCTGCATCGTCGCCGGTGTCGCCCCAGTAGGGATGGTTGGACTTGCCACCCGCGAAACCCGACTGCAGGAGGAAGTCGGCCAGCTTGTCGAGGAGCGACTGCAAGTCGACGGCGTCGGCCATCTCGGGGCTGAACTTCGAGTAGGTGTGGAAGCGCATACCTCACCCTGCGTGGAGGGACCGGGTGGAATCAAGGGGGTGGAGGGTCGGTCCCGCGGAGACGCTCCATGTGCCATCTTACGGCGCCCCTGTACTGATATCTAACCCCCGAAGCGACCGGCTGTTCGGTGACGGCGAGCGAAACAACCACTGCAAGAGGCGAGCGAGCCACGCCACCGACGGGCCACCACGCCCATCCTCGCTACAAGAATCCCGTACAGGTTCTGATCCGGCATCGCAACTTCCGGATTTTCTGGTTCGGGCAGACCGGGTCGGTGATCGGCACCTGGATGCAGTCGGTAGGGCGCGGCTGGCTGGCGCTGCAGATCACCAACAGCCCTTTCATGGTGGGCTTTGTCTCTGCGGCGGGGACGCTGCCGGTACTCCTCCTCACGCTGTACGCGGGGGTGGTGGCAGACCGCCACGAGAAGCTGCGCGTGGTGCGCGTGACGCAGTCGCTCCTCCTGGTGGAGGCCGTGCTGCTCTGGTGGTTTCTATGGTCGGGTCAGATGACGATCGTCTGGCTCGTGCTGATATCGCTTCTGGGCGGCACCTTCAACGCCTTCGACATACCGGCTCGACAGGCGCTGATGATAGAGTTGGTAGGGCGAGAGGACCTGGTGGACGCGATCGCGCTCAACTCGAGCGGCTTCAACCTCGCGCGCATCATCGGCCCGAGCATCGCGGCGGTGGTAATCGCGAAGTTCGGCCTCGCCTGGTGCTTTGCGCTGAACGCGCTGAGCTATCTGCTGGTGCTGGTCAGTCTCTTCAGGATTCACCTCCCCGACTGGATTCGCAACGCCGATGTCGGCTCGCCGATAGAGGGGCTGCTGGAAGGGCTGCGCTACATGCTGCGCACGCGCGAGGTGACGCTCCTCATGAGTCTCGTGGCGGTTTACTCGATCTTCGGCATCCCGTACCTGGTGCTGATGCCGGTGATCGCGCGCGATACGCTACACAGTGGAGCGGGCGGATACGGACTTCTCCTGGCGGCGGTGGGTTTTGGCGCGGTCGTCGGGGCGGTGTCGCTCGCGATGGCGGGGAGGTCGCTCAGGCGGGGGCGGCTGCTCTCGCTCGCTACCGTTTCCTTCTCCTTCTGCCTGGTGGCGTTCTCGCTCTCGCGCTCGCTCTGGCTCTCCACGCTGATCCTCGTGTTCGTGGGGCTCACCATGATCCTCAACAACGCGCTGGCGAACACGCTTTTACAGACCATCGCGCCCGATGAGCTGCGCGGACGCGTCATGTCGGCGTACGCTTTCGTGTTCGTGGGGATGGGGCCGATCGGCGCGCTGCTCTCGGGGAGTGTGGCCGACCTGGTCGGCGCTCCTGCCGCGATCGCGATCGGAGCCGTCGTGGTGATGCTCTTCGCGGGCTGGGTGTTCGGCAGGCGAAACGAGTTGCGCACCCTATGAGGTAGCGGTGTCGGAGTTCGCCGCTGTGTCCGCGCCGAACTTCTCTCGCGCCAGTCGCACGATGATCTCGGCCGCGCCATCGATGCCGAGCCAGTCGGTGTTGAGGCAGAGGTGGTAATTGTCGAAGGCCGACCACGATCGCTTCCAGTGCTTGCGCACGTACTGCTCGCGCTGGCGGTTGTGCTCTTCCACCTGCCGGGCGGCATCCTTCAGCGACATGCCATAACGCTGCGCCGTGCGCGCCGCCATTGCCGCGGGGGGCGCGTAGCAGTAGGTGTGAATGACATCGGAGCGAGCGGCCAGCATCGACTGCGCGCCGCGCCCCACGAGCACCACGTTCCCGCGCGCGCATACCTCCTGGATGATGCGCTCGGTCACGGCCTTCAACCGCTCCTCGCTAGGCGGAAGAGTGGCGGTGGCGGGGCCTGGCAGGATCTCGGGCGCGCTCAGCGCGAGTGATGCGGCGAGGCGCTCCACCAGCGTGGCTACTCGCTCCTCGCGCTCCTCCACCTCCGCCACCGTTACGCCGAGCCGCTCGGCAACCGCGTCTACGAGCGCGTTGTCGAGGAGCTGCCAGCCGAGCGCCGATGCTACCAGAGCGGCAACCTCGGAGCCGCCCGAGCCATACATCCGCGATATGGTGATGATGGACATCGGGCGATCGGGTTCCTCAGGGGAGATGAAGTACTCGCAGATACTCCGCGGTCTCGAAGCCGAGCGACTCCCACGCCGCATTCGCGGCAGCATTCTCCACCGCGTTGTGCAGCCGGATCTCGGTGAGGCCGCGCGAGCGGCACCAGACGACAGCTTCAGCGAAGAGCTGACGCAGTACGCCGCACCTGCGCGCCTCCGGCACTACGTACACGGAGGAGATGTAACCGTGCAGGGCAGGAAAGACGAGAGGGATTCCGGCCACCTGCACGCAGCGAAGGATTCCGACAGCGCGCCCGTCGTGCTCGGCGAGGAATATCACCTCGTCGCTCGAGTGGAGCTGAGCCGCGAAGTGGCGGCGCGCCAGGATGGGTGCATCGGGGCGGACGTGCGCGTAGAGCGGGTTGGCGCGGTGCTCTCGCACGAGCGCCAGTCGCAGCTCGGTCACCGTGTCGAGGTCGGCCGGCGTAGCCACTCGCACGTTGCCCCGACCGGCCAGGATCCGTTGGCGCGCTACCAGCGCGGACGGCAGGGCCTCCTGCTCGGCTGCACGTGTTGTCACGCCATCATACCTCCACCGAAGAAGTCCTGGTTCGGACGGCGACGCTCGGGTGGCTGCGCGCGACCATATTGTCCCGCATCCGAGCGCGAGATCTTTCGCCGTGCAACGAGCGACTCGAGCACCAGTTCGCACGCGGCAGCCGTAGCGGGCGCGTCACCCTCGGTGGCGAGGCCGGTGCCATGCACCACGTTGAGAAGCCCGGGTACGCGCTCGAAGCCACGCACCATCGCCGCGGCCTGCTGATCGTCGGTCACCTGCAGCGCGTTGCCCGTGTCGAACCACATGACGATGTCGTCGGTGTTGGCGCCGCCGGCGCGCTCCTGGAAGGTGGCGTCGGCAGCACGTCGGATCAGCTCGTGCGCGACAGTGGTGCTTCCCACCAGCTCGCCCTCGTACTCCAGCTCGATCTTGCCGGTGATGGAAGGGAGAGCCGCATAGAGATCGGTGATGCGCGGAACGACTTCGCATTCCTCGATTGCGATAGCGCGCCGCTCGGCGTTCGAGACGGCGTTCTCGAGCACAGTGATCGGCATGCGCTGCGAAACGCCGGAACGTTTGTCGATGCGCTTGTCTCCTCGTGCTTCGAACGCCACGCGCTCTATCACCTCTTCCATGAAGTCGGGCACGCGCACGGGGAGGGCGCCGCGCGCCGTCCACGCCTCCTGGCGCGTGATGGCCATCCCGAGATCTACTTCCTCGGGATAGTGCGTCAGAATCTCGCTACCGATGCGATCCTTTAGCGGCGTGATGATCTTGCCGCGCGCGGTGTAATCCTCGGGGTTCGCGGTGAAGCAGAGGAGAACATCGAGGGCGAGCCGCACCGGATAGCCCTTGATCTGTACATCGCCTTCCTGCATCACGTTGAAGAGTCCCACCTGGATCTTGCCGGCAAGGTCGGGAAGCTCGTTCAGAGCGAAGATGCCGCGGTTGGCGCGCGGGAGCATGCCGTAGTGGATCGTTAGCTCGTCGGCCAGGACGTGACCGCCGCGCGCAGCCTTGATGGGATCCACGTCACCAATTATGTCGGCAATCGTGACATCGGGCGTGGCCAGCTTTTCCACATAGCGCTGCTCGCGACCTATCCATGCGACAGGGGTTTCGTCGCCGCGCTCGGTGATGAGCATGCGCGCGTAGCGCGATATCGGCGCGAATGGATTGTCGTTGACTTCGCTTCCCTCGACTATCGGAATCACGTCGTCGAGCAGCGTCACGAGCGAGCGGAGGATGCGCGACTTGGCCTGACCGCGCAGGCCGAGGAGGATGAAGTTGTGACGCGAGAGGAGGGCGTTGACGATCTGCGGCACTACGCTGTCTTCGTAGCCGAGGACTCCTTCGAAGATCGGGCCGCCGTCGGCGAGCCGCTTCAGGAGATTCGCGCGTACCTCGTCTCGTACGGAACGCTGTGCACGGTGGGCGGCCGCGTAAGGAGATCGCTTGAGCGCGCCCAGTGTGGTTGGATAGGACGACAAGGAGATATCTCCGGATTGGGCGAAAGGCGCGCGCCATCACGGGCGACACGCGAATGCGTTTATGTCAGCGTACTAGCGAGACCCCACCATGCGCTAGAGGTTCCCGAGCTCCAGTCGGGTGGCGAGAGTGAGATTTCCCGGTGCAACTGCCGCGCCGTGCACCGGCGTGCGCTCTGCACGCTCGACGCTCGAGTGACCGTCAGTCGACCGTGGGCGCGCTTCGGCAGCCCCGGCGTGCGCCGAGTGGGGAATCTCTCTGGCTGGCGTACCGGCGCAGGGGCGCACCGGCGCTCTGGAGGGCACGGGCGGTGCCGACGGTCCTGAATCGGCAAAAATCGTTACGGATGGACACACTTTTCCACCCGGAGCCGTTTGGCCCGATCTGCCGGGCGCGGCACGTCCCTTGACACTGAAAAGCTGGAACTTAAAATAGGTGCCGCCCGCTACTTGTATCGTAGCATGCGAGCACCAATGTTCTACAGCATGATTACCGCCCCCACAAGGAGAACGAAAATGAAGCGTCTGGCCCTTATAGCTGCCGTGGTTTTCCTCGGCGCTTGCACGGCTAAGGACAACACCCCGGCGAGCGACACGGCTGCAGCGCCTGCGATGGCGCCGGCACCCGCGCCGACCACCGACACGGCCGCGATGCACGACACCACGATGAAGATGGACAGCACCGCCGCGGACACGACTCACTGAGCTCGCGCGGTACAGCTGGTTGAAAGCGGGGAGCGCGATTGCATCGCGCTCCCCGCTTTCCATCAATGCATCTGCCATGGAAGTGGTCGCACGCGTCGCGATCGTTTCGCATGGCTCGCTTCGAGGCCCATGCTTCGGATCCCGCAACGCGGCGGTGCTTCAGCTCTCCGGTCGGCCGAACATGAGCTGGATGAACGGCTTGTCTTCCGGGCGCGAGAAAACGTAGAGGTGGTCGCCCGCTTCGAGCACCGTGTTCCCCTTGGGTGCTATGAGATCCTGGCCGCGCACCAGCAGAGTCGCTGCGGCGCCTTCGGGGAAGGGAAGCTCGTGCAGCGGTACTCCGGCCACGGCGAGTGCCGGGTCGATGAAGAAGGACATCAGCTCGCCGCTCAGCGGCTGCATGCTCTCGATCTCGAGCACCGCCTTCGGAGCCGGCGGCTCGGGCACTTCGAGTCCCATGCGCCGCGTGACCCATGGAAGCGTGGCGCCGGGGATGAACGCGTTCACCACGACGATGAAGAACACGATGTCGAAGATGAACATCGCGCCGGGCGCACCGGCGAGCACGGGGAAAGTTCCCAGGATGATCGGCACCGCGCCGCGCAGTCCCACCCAGCCGATGTAGGCGATCTCCTTGGACGGATACCTGAACGGAATCAGGCACAGCGCCACCACGAGTGGACGCGCCACAACCGTGAGAAAGAGCGCGAGCGCCAATCCCAGCCAGGCGACGTTGAGCAGCCGCGTCGGAGACACGAGCAGCCCGAGCACCAGGAACATCGTTATCTGGCTGAGCCAGGCGAGCGCCGCGTGCACTCGCACGAGTCCCGGACGGTAGGGAAGCTCGCCGCTTCCAAGCAACATCCCGGTGATGTACACGGAGAGAAAGCCGCTCCCACCGAGCAGCGTCGGGACGCCGAAGGCAAGGAATGCAACCGCGAGCGAGAGTGCCGGGTAGAGGCCCACGGTCGGCACGCGCAGCTTGCGAAGAAGGAAGCGGCCGCCGTGCCCCACGGCGATGCCGAACGCCGCACCGAGGATGATCTGACGCAGCACGTCGAACGCCATCTTCCAGCCGGCGGACGGTGATGGCGCAACGAGGTTGCTGGTGAGCGCCAGCGTGAGGATCACGGCCATCGGGTCGTTGGCGCCCGACTCCACCTCGAGCAGGATCCCCACGCGTCGCTTGAGGTGCAGCCCGCTCCCGCGGAGCACGGCGAAGACCGCGGCGGCGTCGGTCGACGACACCACCGCCCCCACCAGGAGTGCGGCAGGCCAGGGGAGCCCCAACAGCCGAGCGCCGAGCGCGCCCACGCCGGCCATCAGGATGACGCCGATGGTCGCGAGAACTCCCGCGGGCGCCGCTACCTGCTTGAACGCCGACAGCGATGTATTCAGGCCGCCGTCGAACAGGATCAGAACGAGCGCGATGGTCCCCAGTCGTACGGAAAATTCGTAATTCTCGAAGACAATTCCGCCGATTCCCTCGGATCCGGCGAGCATTCCGGTGATGAGGAAGATCAGTACGACCGGTACTGCCACTCGCTCGGTAGCGCGGCTGAAGAAGACCGCGAGTGCGAGCAGAGTACCGAAGGTCGTGAGAAGGAGCGCGGTGGGGAGCGGCTCGGCGAGCATCAGTTGCGCTGCTCCTTCCACCACCGAAAGGCGTCGGGTACCCCGATTTCGGGTCTCACCGGCGGCGACCAGCCCAGCTCACGGCGTGCACGCTCGGAGGTGAACGGGTTGTCGCGCGAGAGAAAGTCGAGTGTTCCCGAGGACTGCGCGGCCACGGCGCCGCTGCCGGTGGCACGAAGGGCGGCCCGCGTCGCGGCCAGAGCGGGGCGAGCGAGCCAGATCGGGAGCGGTACCAGCCGCACGCGCCGGCCGAGTCCCTCGCCGGCCAGGCGTGCAAATTCTGCCACCGTGACCGCGAAGTCGTTGGCGAGGTTGTATGCCTTTCCTCCGGCGGCATCCGTAGCCACTGCTCGTACGGCGCCATCAGCCACGCTCGCGGCGTGGACCACGGCGAGCGTGCTTCCCCCACCGTTCAGCACAGGGAAGAGGCCGCGCTCCAGGAGTCGCGCAACTCGCGGCACGAACTGCCGGTCGCGGCGGCCGTAGATGACGTCGGGACGCACGGCAACGGCCCAGATGCGCCCCTCCGAGTGTGCGTCGAGCACCAGCCGCTCCGACTCGCGCTTGCTGCGCGCATAGTAGGCGGCATCCGGGAGCGGAGCGAACGGGGTGCTCTCGTCGGTGGGCTGATCGCGATAGCGCGCGGCGCCGCCGTAGACGGCCACGCTGCTCACATGGAGGAGGCGCGCACCACTCGCGGCGGCTGCTTCGATCGCGTTGCGCGTGCCGCCCACGTTGGAAGCTCGGTAGCGCTCCCACCCTTCGCGCGCGGTGACGACGGCCGCCGCGTGGAAGATCGCATCGCAGCCGGCAGCGGCTTCGGCGAAGCGCTGTGCATCGAGGACGTCGCCCTGAAAGAGCTCCACGCCCCTCTCCACGAGCCACTCGGCCCGGGCCGGCTCTCTAACCAGAGCACGCGAGTGCCAACCGTCGGCCCTCAAGCGCTCGACGATATAGGATCCCACCTGGCCGGTGGCACCGGTCACGAGCGCGAGAGGCACGGGGTTACTCCAGAGTGTGCGCTACGGCCTCAGGGAGCGTTGCTGCTGGCCCGGTCGCAGACCTCGGCCTGGAGCTCGCCGCCGTCCCAGCGCGCTCTCAGGAGCGCGCCTGGCTCGACCTCGCGGCGCACCATCGCCAGCGCCACTGCTCCCCTGCGCGGAGAGAGTGCACTGGAGCGCACATCGCCAACCTGCTTCTCGCCCTGATCGAAGAGGAGCGCGCCCGGCGGCGGAGGCTCTGCCTGGCCAAATAGAAGGCCGCGCAGATGCTTGTTCACGTGACCACGAAAGTGCACGCGCGCAACCACCTCCTGCCCCACGTAGCACCCCTTCGTGTACGAGATCGCCTCGAGCTCGTCGAAGTTGGCTTCCTGCGGGATCGTGGTGTCGTCCATGTCGAGTCCCCACTCGGGGCGACAGGCCTCGATGCGCGCGATCTCCCACGCGAGAAGTCCACCCGGCCGCGCGCCGGCATCCACCGCGGCCTGCCAGCTCCGCTCGAACAGCTCGGCCGGGAGGAAGATCTCGTACCCCTCGAGCCCGATGGCGCTCGAGCGAGCCACCGTGACACGCTGGCCGTCACTCTCTACGGAGACGTGAGCGTTGGGCTGGAGCGACGCGAGCTGCTCGGCCGGAATCCCCGATGCCGCCGCCGCGACGCGACGCGACGTTCGGCCGAAGACTCCGATGTCGCGGAGCTCCGAGGACACGTCCGCGTACGGTGCGAGCCGAGGGTTGATGTACTTCCGCACGAGTGCCACCCAGCCGGCCCAGGCGCGCGGCGGAATGTCTATCAGGAGGTGATCGTCGTGCGCGAAGATGCGAGGGTCGGCGACGATCTTCCCCTTGGGGCTCAGCGCGGCGGCGTAGAGTCCCATGCCGTTTCGCAGCGCGAGCACGTCGTGGGTCACCATTCCGGTGATCAGCTCTCCCGCCTTCGCGCCGCTCACGCGCATCCTCCCGCGGAAGGAGCGGTCTACCAGGAGCGCGCTCTCGCGGAGCGCGCCGTACTCGCGAGCGATATCGCCGTAATGCAGGATCACCGGCTGGCCGGCTACATCGCCAGCGAATGCCATCTCTCCGCCGATCGGCGAGTCGGGGCTCATGCGGCGTACTCCCTGGCCGGATCCGTAAGCGACTCCAGCAATGCCGGAGTGATTTCCGCGAGCGATGCGACGGCTGTCACTCCGATCTGTTCATCACGCGGCAGGGATCCCACGATCACGCAGTGCACGCCGGCCGCGCGCGCGTTGCGGGCTCCTTCGCTTCCGCTCACCAGCGCGACGACGCGCCTGCGATCCACCGTGCGACGCCGGCCCAGTCGCGCGATCGCTCCATCGTAGAGAGCACCGCTCGCGGCGCTCTCGCGCACGTCGTCTGCGCAGATGGTGCACTCGAAGGTGGAGTCGAGACCGGCGATGGAGAGAAGAAGCTCCGCCTCGGCGCGCGCACTGCACGTCACGAGCGCCAGGCGAGAGGTCGCACGCGCGGCATCGAGGAAATCGGCGGCGCCAGGAGCGAGGAGCACTCCCCGCGAGATCTCGTTTCGGAAGTGACGGCGGCTGCCAAGAACGAGAAGCTCGGGGAGTACCGGATCGTCCGAGTGCTGCAGCGCGTGGAGCGCGGCCTCCACTGCGAGCTCGGTGCTCCGTCCGGAGCAGTGCTCATCGTAGAGCGCATCCGGGAGCGAGATTCCCTCTCCGGCAAAGGCGCTCTGCAGGGCGCGTCGTTGCTGCGCGCTGCAGTCGATGAGAGCTCCCTCGAGCTCGCACAATACGGAATCGATCATGTTCGCAACCTAACGGCGGCGGACGCCGATGCGCTACGGGGCTCGCTCCGCATACGAAGCATCGAGCAACTCCACCGGATGCACGGTGCGCGCGCGCTGACCGTCGCGCAGAAGACCCGACCCGATGTGCATGAGGCAACCCGGATTCCCCGTAGCTACGTACTGCGCGCCGGTGCTCGCGATGTTCGCGAGCTTGGGCGCCAGCACTTGCC
This sequence comes from Gemmatimonadaceae bacterium, assembly GCA_035700125.1. Lineage (GTDB taxonomy): Bacteria > Gemmatimonadota > Gemmatimonadetes > Gemmatimonadales > Gemmatimonadaceae > JADGGM01. The sequence continues at coordinate 7,417 of DASSOX010000136.1, read as the reverse complement.
CCGCCAGTTCGGGCTGCACGAGGTTGTAGATCCCCGCGCTGCCGCAGCACTGGTCGGCGTCGACGAGCGGGACCAGCTCGATGTTCGGAATGCTCTCGAGGAGCTGCAGGGGCGGCCGCACGATGCGCTGGGCGTGCACCATGTGACAGGGCGCATCGTACGTGACGCGTATGGAAAGCGCACCGCCCGGCTTCGGGCCAGCGGCCGCGAGCAGCTCGCTCACATCGCGCACGCGCTCCGAGAGCGCGGCCGCGCGCGCCGACCACTCGGGATCGTCGGCGAGCAGGTGTCCGTACTCCTTCATCATCGCCCCGCAACCGGACGCGTTGACGGCGATGTAGTCCGTACCTGCGCGCTCGAAGGCGGCGATGTTCCGGCGCGCAAGAGCGCGCGCTCCTTCCAGGTCGCCGGCGTGCGCATGCAGCGCGCCGCAGCAACCCTGTCCGGGTGCATCGGAGAGCGCGTAATCGTTGCACGCGAGCGTTCGTTCCGTGGCCCGATTGGTATCGGCGAAGAGGCCTTCCATCACGCAGCCGCGCAGCGTCGCCACCGTACCGCGTTCGCCGCTCCCCACGCCGGGATACGCGCGGTGCGGAAGCGGCGACTCGGTGGAGGCGAGCATGCCGAAGCCGAACCCCACGCGTCCCGGGAGACGCGCGAGGAGGCGCGGGAGGCCCGTGGCGCGGAGGAGACGGGAGGCGGCAAGGATCGGACGCATGAGGGTCGGTCGCGCGAAGAGCCCGAGGATGATGCGTGCGACCAGCGGCGGCTTCTCGCGCTGCACCATGGTGGCGCGCGTCGCCTCCAGGAGCTGCCCGTACGGCACGCCCGACGGGCACGCGGTTTCACAACCGCGGCAGCCCAGGCATCGGTCTATGTGCGAGGTGACCGTCGGATCGTCTATCGAGAGTTCTCCTTCGACCACCGAGCGCATCAGCAGTATCCGCCCGCGCGGTGAGTCGTTCTCGTCGCCCACAGCGAGGTAGGTGGGGCAGGCCTGCAGACAGAATCCGCAGTGGACACAGGTCATGATCCCGTCCACCACTCCTGCCAGCGGCGTGCCCGGTACCGCGCAGGGCGGGTGCTCCACGGTGTTCAGCAAGGTGTTGGCCGTGGTCTCGCTCATCGAAGCGACGGCGTTCGCTGCATCGGCCGCGTTCACGCTGTGCGCGCCGGCCGCGCTCTTGGACTTCGCTTCTTCGCTCATCTATCGCTCGCCCAGGATTCCGGGGTTGAGCACGCCCATGGGGTCGAACCTGCTCCTGATACCGCGCGCGAGGCGCTCCGTGCCGTTTTCGCCGATGGCGTTCTCCGCGCGCGTCCGTGCCCAGAGATCGGCGGGGAGCCGCTCGAAGATCACCGTTCCATCGAAGCGCGTGGCCGCCCCGATCAATCTCTCGCCCGCTCCGCTCCCGGCCTCGAGGATGCAGCGCGCGATGCCGCGGCCCACGCTTGCGTGCACGAAAGCGCGTGCGTCGCGCGGTGCTGCCGCGCGCGCCGCTGCCCAGCTGTGCGCGATGCGCGAAGGTGCCGCGGAGAAGCGTGCTACCGCGGCGCGCTCGGGCTCGCACTCGCGAAGCGAGCGCCACACGTCGCGAGGTGCGGCGAGTGGCTCGCCCAGCGTACGCAGGAAGTCACGCTGCGAGCGCACGCTCCCCTCGTTCCCGCCGAGGCGGATGAGGAGGACGGCGCGATCGCCGCCCTCCACGCCGATGTGCGTGGCCAGAGATGGGTCTACCAGCTCGAGCGCGAGCGGCTCGAGTGGCGCGAAGCGGGTGCGCGCGATGAGGGCGTCCAGCGCCTCGGCCTCCTCGTCCACGGCCAGCGCCCAGGTCTCATCTACCTCGGGGAGCGCGCGCAGGCGCACCGTCGCCTCGGTGATCACCGCGAGCGTCCCCCACGAACCGGTGAAGAGGCGCGTGAGATCGAAGCCCGCCACGTTCTTCACCACGCGACCCCCCGTGCGCACCACTTCCCCGTCCCCCGTGACGGTCTCGAGACCCAGTACGTTGTCGCGCGGCGTGCCGAAGGCGTGCGCGAGCGGGCCGGCCGATGCAGTGGCGATGGTGGCGCCCAGCGTGGAGGTGGGCGGCCCGAATGGATCGAGCGCGAGCCACTGCCGCTCGGCCGCAGCGACGCGCGCGATCTCCTCGAGCGAAGTTCCGGCGCGCGCCGTGAGCGTGAGGTCGCCGGGCGTGTATTCCACTACCCCCGTCGCCCCGGCAAGCGAGAACGGCGTGGCGCCGGAGACCGGCCAACCCGCGTCGAGCCAGTTCCCGGCACCCTCGATGCGGAGCGGCTCCCCGCGTTCTGCGGCGGCGCGGATGGCCTCCTCGACGCGGCTCGTGGATGGAGACGTCTGCTGGCGCGACGTGGAAAGAGTCATGCAGTCGCCTCCTCGCGCACCGCGTCGCGCGTGGCCGGAGCGAGACTCCATTCACGACAGGAGTGGATCGGCACCACCTTCCCGGGATTGGCGCGACGGTCGGGGTCGAAGACGTCGCGCAGGCGGCACTGGGCGTTCAGCGATGCCTCGGAGAAGATGAGCGGCATGTATTCCAGCTTGTCGAGCCCCACACCGTGCTCGCCGGTGATGGTGCCACCGGCCTCCACGCACGCGTGCATGATCGCGCGCATCGCGCGGTGCACGCGCGCGCTCTGATCGGCGTCACGCGAGTCGAAGCTGATGTTGGGATGCAGATTCCCATCGCCCGCGTGGAAGACGTTGCACACCTGGATCCCCTCGCGCTCCGCGATATCGTGAATCGTGCGGAGCACGGCGGGTAGCTTCGTGCGTGGGATGACCGCATCCTGCACCACGAGGTCGGGCGCGATGCGTCCCATCGCGCCGAACGCCTTCTTGCGTCCCTGCCAGAGGCGGGCGCGCTCCGCCTCGTCGCGGGCCACGCGCACGGATCGCGCGCCCGACTCCATGCAGAGCCGCTCGACGAGAGCGACGTCGGCGTCCATTCCTGCGGTGAGACCGTCGAGCTCTATGAGGAGGACCGCGTCGGCATCGGCCGGATAACCCGCCGCGTAGATAGACGCTTCCACTGCGCGGATGGTTGGTCCGTCCATCATCTCGATCGCCGCGGGTACGATTCCGCTAGCGATGATCGCCGACGTCGCGCGCGCGCCGGCTTCGATGGCCGTGAAGTCGGCGAGGAGCGTGCGCACCGCTTCAGGGTTGCGCGTGAGCCGTACCGTCACGTCCACCGCTATCCCGAAGCATCCCTCCGATCCGATGAACGCGCCGAGCAGGTCGTAGCCGGCGCTCTCTCCCTGCGCGTTCCCCAGCTTCACGATCTCGCCGTTGGGAAGGATCACCGTGAGCGCCACCACGTGATTGAGCGTCACGCCGTACTTCAGGCAATGCGGTCCGCCGGAATTCTCGGCCACGTTGCCGCCGATGGTGCATGCCGTCTGACTCGACGGGTCGGGCGCGTAGTGCAGGCCGTGCGCCGAGGCGGCGCGCGTGAGCGACACGTTCACCGCGCCCGGCTCGACCACGGCGAGCCGGTTCACCGGATCGATGGAAATGATCTGCCTGAGACGATTGAGCCCGACGATCACCGCGTCGCTCTCGGCGAGCGCGCCAGCCGAGAGCCCCGTGCCCGCCCCGCGCGCTACGAAGGGCACACCCTCGGCCGCCAGGTGGCGCACCACGCGGATCAGCTGATCACGCGTATGCGGAAATACCGCCAGCGCAGGCCGCTTGTGGTAAGTGGGGAGCCCGTCGGAGCTGTACGTGAGCAGCTCGCTGGGGCGCGCGAGCACCCCACGATCTCCGACGATGCCGCGCAGGGCAGTTGCGAGTCTGTCGACGTTCACGGGGCACACCATGCCGGGCGCGCGAAGCGAGGCGAGATGGACACGACGTGTGATGCGAGGACGGAAAACTGTAAAGCCACCTCAGGAATCTACAACCACACGCAGCGCATCGCGCTCGAGCCGGTAGTGCAGTGGAGTGCTGGCGGGGACGATCTCCCCGTCCAGGGAGATCTCATCTCGCGCGTGTCGCAGGTCGATGCGGCAGTGCTCGACCATGAAGCTGTCGATTTCGAGATCCCCCACTGCTGCCTGGACGCCGCGGAAGATCGAAGTAGCGGCGACCGCGAGTAGTCGCGCTCGGGAAGATGCGCGGGGAATGAGCACGTGAAGGCCGCGCCGCCCGCCCTTCATGCGCCCGCCGAGTATGGGGATGCGAAGCTCGCGTTCGCCCACGCCTATGAACGCGAGCGTGGTTCTGTAGAAGTGCTGCCGGCCCGCGGCGTCGAGCTCGAGCAGGAAGTGATGCGACGAAGCGAAGACGTGGAGCGACGCGAACACACTCGCCAGGCGATAACCGAACCGCCGCTCCAGCGACTCGCGCCGTTTGACGAATCGCACATAAGCGCCGACGGAGCTGGTGTTGATGAAGATCCGATCGTTCGCGTAGGCGACATCGATTGCCACCGCTCTCCCGGTGGCAGCGAGGTCGAGCGCCGCCTGCGCGTCCAGCGGAATCCCGTGATCCCGTGCAAAGTGGTTGAGCGTGCCACTGGGGAGGACTGCCAGCTCGACCCCGCTCCCCACGATCGCCGTTGCGGCGGCCGCGATGCTCCCGTCTCCACCCCCCACCAGCACCCGTCTCGCCCCGTCGCCCACCGCTCGCCGCACCGCTTCTTCCAGTGCGGCCGGTTCAGTGAGCCGCAAATCGAACCGCGCATCCTGCCGGATGAGCTCGTCAAGCCTCCGCTGCTCGCCCCTTTGTCCACCGCTGCCGGACTCGGGGTTTATGAAAGCGGGAATGAGGGGGATCGGGGGATGGGCCAGGGGAAAAGAAAGTAAAGAGCGGAGAGCAGAAAGAAGTAAACTACCTCGGGGATGAAGGTCGTAAGCAACAGCCCGTCATCTCCGCGATGCAAAGCCGTCATCCCCGCGGAAGCAGGATCCATGTCAGCCAGACCGAAACATGGATCCTGCTTCCGCGGGGATGACGGCGTATTACGAGCCATTCCTGCTTTCTGCTTTCTGTTTTCTTTCCCCCTTCTCTCTACGCCGCGTGCCAGAAACCCGCCAGCGCCTCTCCGTCGGGAGACTCCCGGAGCTTCTCGAAGGCGCGCTCGCGGATCTGGCGGATTCGCTCGCGGGTGACGCCCATCAGGGCGCCGATGCGCTCGAGGGTGAGCGCCTCCGTTCCCTCGTCGAGGCCGTAGTACAGGTAGAGGATCTTGCGCTCGCGCGGTGTCAGGTACTTGCGGAAAGTGCGATCGATGAACTCGCGCATCAGCTTGAAGTCGGTGCTCTCCTCGATCTCCGTGCCCTCCACGCCCACGAAGCGCTCGCCGAGCGTGGCGGCCTCGCGGTCGGAGCGGTCTATCGGGGAGTCGAGCGATACCTCGGTGGAGGACATCTGCCGAGCAGCGCGTACCGTTTCGGGAGATTCCTCGAGGAGCCGCCCCACTTCCTGATCGGTGGGGTCGCGCTTGAGCACCTGCGCCAGAACGGTTTCGGCCCGCGCCAGTTTGATGAGCTGCGAGTTCTGATTGAGCGGGATTCGTACGGAGCGGGTCTGCTCGGCGAGCGCCTTCAGGACGGCCTGCCGCACCCACCAGACGGCGTACGAAATAAATTTGACCCCCTGATCGGGGTCGAACTTCTTGACCGCTTTCAGGAGGCCTTCGTTTCCTATCGCCACGAGCTCGCTCAGGTCGAGTCCGTGGCCCTGGTACTTTTTGACGTACGAGATGACGAACCGGAGGTTGGCCGTTACGAGCCGCTCGGCGGCTAGTTCGTCACCCTGCTGCGCCCGTCGCGCCAGGCGGCGCTCTTCGGCGGGGTCGGAGATCAGGGGAAGCTTCTGGATGTCGTGCAGGTACTGATCGAAAGCTGTTGAGGGCGACGAACGAAAGAACCCTCTTGACCTACTTTCGGCCACATGCTCCATACTCGCCCCGTTCCTTTATCGAAGGTAGACGAACCGAGAGCGGCGTCGAGCCGACAGCCGCCACATGACTGCCCGGTGGCCCACGATAACGCCGCACTCCGGTTAGGTCAACAGTAGCTTTTCCTGTCAGAACGGTTCCGATTACTGCCGAGTTGGCACGTAAACATCTATTGGGGCCGTCTAGAGCGCCTTACCGTCTAAATTGGCCAAAGAAGGTTATTGGCCTATGGCGACGTTTTTTTCGCCAAGCACGGCGAGTACCGCAGCTTCATCCACGCGAACGGCCCAATCTGTTTCTGCGCCGGCCATCGCACCCACCCGCTTGGGAAGCGCGAACTCCGCCCGCCCGCGTCGTGCCTTCTTGTCGCTCCTCGTAGACGCCAGCACCCGGTCAGCATTCATTCCCGCGGGGTACGATGCGGGAAGTCCGGCGCGCTCCACGGCGTCGCGCACCCGGTTCGTAGTGCCGCGATCGGCAACACCCACTCGCTCCGCGAGCGCGCTCTCGAGCACCATGCCGATCGCCACCGCCTCGCCGTGAAGAAGCTGGTAGCCGCTCTCGCTCTCCATGGCGTGGCCGAGTGTGTGGCCGAAGTTCAGCGTCTTGCGCACGCCGCTCTCGCGCTCGTCACGCGCCACGACATCCGCCTTGATCTCCACGCTGCGAGCTATGAGGTCGAGCATCTCGGCGCCCGAGGGACGCGCGAGCAGGGCGGGGAGGTCGGCCACTATCCGCTCGAAGTAGCGCTCGTCCGCGATTACCCCGTGCTTGATCGCTTCGGCGAGACCCGAGCGGAGCTGCTCGGTCGGGAGCGTCGTGAGCACGGATGGGTCCGAGAGCACGAGCGACGGCGGGTGGAACGCGCCGACGAGATTCTTCCCCGCCGGTGTGTCCACCCCGGTCTTCCCCCCCACGGAGGCGTCTATCATGGCGAGGAGCGTGGTGGGAAGCTGCACCACCGGAACGCCGCGCATGAAGGTAGCGGCCACGAACCCAGCGAGATCGCCCACCACGCCGCCGCCGAGTGCGACGATTGTCGTGTCACGTCCGTAGCCGGCTGTCAGGAGCTGGTCGGTGAGGAGCGACCAGCTCTCTCGCGTCTTGTTACGCTCGCCGGTGGGAACGGTGAAAATATCCACGCGCCCATCGCGGAAGGACGCCGACACGCGCGAGGCGTAGAGCGGGCCCACCACGTCGTCGGTGATGATGGCGTAATGGTATGCTGGCGCCGCCTCGCGCACGAGCTCACCCGCGCGATCGAGCGACTGCGGCGCCACGACCACACGGTAGCCCGAGAGCGCGACCGTGCGAGAGTCGGGAGCTACCAGATGACCTCCGGCGCACCGGCCCGACGATTGGCGACGCGGGCGAGGACGAAGAGCAGATCGGAGAGCCGGTTCAGGTACTTCACCACGATCGGTGGTACATCCACCTCGGCGGGGAGCGAGATCACCTTGCGCTCGGCGCGCCGGCAGACAGTGCGCGCG
>DASSOX010000135.1:0-3940 GCA_035700125.1 Gemmatimonadaceae bacterium | reverse complement strand
AAGAGACGCCTTCCGACGTCACGAGGGGCCCCTCAGGAAGAAGTCGAGGCCGCGTGAGAGGAGCTGCTCCTTGTTTCCTGCGAGCTGCTGCATGATGCCGGCATCTTCGCCGCGCTCCAATCTATCGAGAAGCTGTTCGAGAGAAGTCTGCGCGCGGGTTACCAGAGGAGCGTGGCTGCGCGAGATGAAGTAGCCACCCACCGCGGCAACGCCGACGGGGATCGCGGCTATGGGGGCGAAGAAGCCGAGTGCGAGGAGGACAGCGGTGCCGATGGCGCCGCCGCCGAAAAGGGCGCCGCCGGAGGCGACGCGCTGGAAGCGCACGTTGGCGAGATCGGCCTCGAGACGCACGAGCACCCGGTCGCGGTCCACCGGCACCACGGTGGCCGCCACCTCTTCGGCGCGCGAGAGGTGGTAGCCGAAGCCGCCGAGGTTGAGGCCGCGGCGCACCTCGGTGACGAAGCCCGAGCGCGGCTCCCAGGTCATCCGGTCGGCAAGGCGGCGCTTCACCTGCATGCTCTCCTCACGCTGCATCCACATATCGAGCGCGCGGAACACGTACTCGGGAGTCCCTCGTACGGTGCGGCTGGCGTGCACGCGGGCCGTGCCGAAGAAGCGCGCCATCCCGCTCTGCTCATCCGGCACGAGCACGCGGCTACGCTCCTCCGCGAGCGCCTGACGGACGTGCTGCGGAGAGAGCCCCACCTCGCGCCCCACCTCGACGAGCTGCTCCTCGGTGAGCATCGCGTCGCCCGGGTCCGCATCGCCCGCCTGAAGCTCGGCGGCGCGCGCGAGCACGCGCTCGAGCGCATCACGACCGAGACGCCCCTGGATCGCTCCACGCGCCGGGGTGGCCGCGCTCGAGCTTTCGGTCGGTTGCGATGGAGATGGCCGCGGCGCCGGAACGCCGGGCGTGCTGCCTCTGTCCGCCATGGTCACTCAGATCCCGCCGAACACGATCTCGAGTTGGCGGGTCATTCCGTACAGGATGTTTTCTGGGAGCGGGAAGACGCGTGCCAGCGTCGCCTCCTCCGTCCCCGGTGTGAAGGACACGTTCGCCGAATGCAGGTAGTAGCGCTCGTAGCCGGTCACCAGCTCAGGCGCGATGCGCTTCAGCAGGATGACACCGCCGCGTACCGCCGCAGGGCTCGCATACCCATTGGCCACGCCGCTCTGTTTTTCCTGCGGCGTGGTGTTGTCGGCGATCACCTGTCCGGCGAGCGTCCCCACCACCTCGTGCGTGAAGACGTAGATCGCGTCGATCGCGTCTACTTGCTTCTCGGGGAAGGTAACCGCCACCGAGTTGGAGTGCGGACCGCCGGTGATGGTCCGACCCTCGCCATCCAATGGCAGCGAGAGGAACATCTCGCCCTGATTCTGCCTGGTGTTCTTCAGGTAGCCGCGGAACTTGGGGAGATACACCTTCGGCCAGAGTGAATCGAGAGCCACCGTCACACCGCTCCGCTCCCGCTGCTGCTGGTTCCAGTAGCTCTGGTAGAAGCGCTGGCTCTCATCCTGAAGCGCGCTGACGAAGGTCTGCAGCCACTGCCTGTCGGCCGCCGTTGGAAACGAGGCGCCGATCACGGCGATCACCCGCTGCGAAACGGGATTCTGGGTGGACCCTACCTCGCCCTTGGCCACGAGGAAGGTGTCTATCGCTGCGCGCATCTCGTCCCACGAATCGAAGTACAGCGCGAGGAACTGCCCGCCAACGATGGTGTTGCTGGCGGCCATCTGCGTGCGCAGCTGCGAGGCGTAGCGATCGAGATCGGTGTAGATATTGCCGCGGTTCTTCGCGGCCATTATCCGGTCGCGATATCCGCGCTCGAAGTAGGGCACCAGCGTGGTGTCCTGCTGCACCATCGCGTAGCCATGCAGCCAGAGGTCGAGCTGGTAGCGCGTCTTGATCGGCCAGTTCTCCTCCGGTCGCTCCTGCTGCGCTTCGCCGCGCCGGGCGGCCTGGCCTCCCTGGCCGCCGCCGGTGGCGCACGCCGCGAGCAGAATGGCCAGCGCAGCCGCGCATATCGAACATGGAGCTTTCATGAGAGTGCCTCCACGATCAGCGCGATCCCCTGGCCGCCGCCGATGCACGCCGAGCCGAGCCCGTAGCGCTTGCCGCTCGCGCGGAGCGCGTGAATGAGGTGGGCCGTGATCCGAGCGCCTGATGCTGCGAGCGGGTGGCTCATCGCTATGGCACCGCCATGCACGTTGAACTTCTCGCGCGGAATCTTCAGCTCCCGCTCCACGGCGCAAACCTGCGGAGCGAAGGCCTCGTTCACCTCTATGAGGTCCATGTCGTCCAGCGTCATCCCCGCCTTCTTCAGCGCGATCTTCGAGGCGGGCACCGGGCCGATTCCCATGATGGTGGGATCCACTCCCGCTACTCCCCATGAAACGAGTCGCGCCAGCGGCTCGAGGCCCTTCTTCTTCGCGTAGTCCTCGCTGGACACCACCATCGCGCCGGCGCCATCGCCGATCCCCGACGCGTTCCCCGCCGTCACGACTCCGTCTTTCCTGAACACGGGACGCAGCTTGGCGAGCCCCTCGATCGTGGTGTTCGGTCGCATGTGCTCGTCGCGCTTGAAGTCCTCCACCTCGCGCGTCTTGGGGTTCTTCACCGGCACGGGGACGATCTCCGCCTCGAACACTCCGGCGTCCCACGCGGCCTTGGCCGCCTGCTGCGAGCGGAGCGCGTACTCATCCACGCAGCCCCTGTCGAGGTGGTACTGCTCCGCCAACTTCTCCGCAGTCTCCGCCATCGCGAGCCCCGCAACGGGATCCTTGAGCCCCTCCCAGAGCGAATCCTCCAGCGGCGGCATCACGCCGAGCGGGAGTCCCCAACGCAGCCCGCGCGCGATGTGCGGCGCCTTCGACATCGACTCGCCTCCGCCCACCAGACACACCTCCGCCTCGCCGAGCAGTATCTCCTCGGCGCCGTTCACCACCGCCTGGAAGCCCGACCCACAGAGCCGGTTCACCGTTAGCGCGGGAACCTCCTGCGGACACCCCGACCTCAGCGCCACGTGCCGCGCGAAGTAGATGGTGTCGGACGTGGTCTGCATGACGTTGCCGAAGATGGAATGCTGGATCTCGTCGGGCGCCACTCCCGCGCGCTCCATCGCTGCCTTGGCCGCGTAGACGGTAAGGTCGATTGCGCTCAGATCCTTGAACGCGCCGCCGAAGGTGCCGAACGGAGTGCGAACACCCGAAAGAAATACGATATCGCGAGAGGCGCCTTGAGTCTTCACGAGGCTATCCCTTGAGTTGGAGGTGATGGACGAAAGATGGGCCTCAGGGCGGCTGGTTGCGAGTGCCGCACGGCCGCCACGCGCACCGAGTACTCCGTGCGCGCGGCACCACCCCCGAGGATCAGGAGGAGCGAACCCTCTCGGCGATCCATTCCCCCACCGCCCTCGTTCCCATCTTGCCGCCCACATCGGGGGTACCGATTCCTTCGGCAATTGCCGCGCGCACGGCGCTCTCCACCGTGGAAGATGCCTCGGCAAAATCGAGATCGGCGAGCATCATGGCGATGGTGAGGATCGCCGCCATCGGGTTCGCCACGTTCTTGCCGGCGAGCGGCGGCGCACTCCCGTGCACCGGCTCGTACATCGTGACCACGCCGGGATTTCGATTGGCGCTCGGCGCGAGACCGAGGCCGCCAACGAGCACGGAGGCCAGATCGGAGAGGATGTCGCCGAAGAGGTTGCCGGTGACTATCACCTGGAAGGCCTCGGGTGTCCGCACGAGGTCCATCGCCATCGCGTCGATGTAGCGGGTGCCGCGCTCGATGCCGGCGTACTCGCGCCCCACATCGTCGAACACCGTTCTCCAGAGGTGGTGCGCGGCAATCGCGTTGGCCTTGTCGGCCATCGTCACCGAAGTCTTCCCGTGCGAGGCCGCCCACTCGAAGGCGTAGCGGATGATCCGCTCCACGCCT
>DASSOX010000134.1:0-29091 GCA_035700125.1 Gemmatimonadaceae bacterium | reverse complement strand
CTACCCTGAACCACGTCGTTGCTCAACCCTGGCAGTTCCTGCTCTCTGCTTCCTGCTTCCTGCTTCCTGCTTCCTGCTTCCTGCTTCCTGCTTCCTGCTTCCTGCTTCCTGCTTCCTGCTTTCCGTCTCCCCCGTCACCCTCCCCTCCCGATCCTCCGCGCCGCGCGCTGGACTCGGTCGGCGTATTCGAAGGGGGATTCGTCGGCGCGGCGGCGAGGGAGGACGAAGGCCTCCTCCTGCGGGTTCGTGGACTCGGGGGTGTTGATCATGCGGTCGCCACCGGCTTCGGACACCGCGGCCTCGAAGCGCTCCACGGCGTCCAGCATCTCCACGAGCTGCTCGCTGCTCTCGTCTCCGGCGAGGTGTACACCACGGCTCTCGAGTGTCGCAGCCACTGACGAAGAGACGCTCCTGCGTTCCTGCTCGCGGTCGGGGTCGAGCTCCTCTTGCCTGGCCTCCCACGACTGGCTGGATTCGGTCATCCCTGTGCCCCCTGATCTGATGTGAGGGAATGGCTCGCTTCAATTCCAGTGCCGTGCGCCGACTGCTGACTTCGCGTAGTATCCGTCATGCTACGCGAGCGCACTTTCCCTGGAGGGGTAATCGCCTCCCTGTCCATCGCACCCGATGACGCCCGCGCACCCATCGTACTGATCCACGGGATGTTCGGCGGAGCATGGCAGTTCGCTGATTGGCAGCGCCGGCTGACGGCGCAGGGACGATCGAGCGTTGCCATCGACCTCGGCGGCCACGGCACCAGCGGTACCGCGACGGACATCGGCCGCGTATCGCTCGAGGACTACCTGAACGATGCGCTGGCGGTGGTCCGCGAGTTCGGACGGCCCCAGGTGGTCGGCCACTCGATGGGGGGCCTGATCGCGCAGAAGCTCGCCGAACGCGACGCAGTCTCGGCGGCGGTGCTTATCTGTGCCGCACCGCCACGCTGGATCAGTGCACTCAGCGCTCGACTGCTCGTGCGGATGGCGAGGTACACGCCTGCGCTCCTCTCTTCCCGGCCGCTCGTGCCGCGGCGCGCCGACGCGGATGCGCTCTTCCTCGGACGCCTCCCCACCGCCGAGCGCGAGCGGGTCTTCGAACGGATCCAGCCGGAGAGCGGACGCGCGGCACGCGAGCTGGCGCTCGGCGCCATGGCGATTGATGCAGAGCGGGTGCGCTGCCCGGTTCTTTCCGTTGGCGCGGCCGACGACCGCTTTCTCCCGCCGCGCATCGCGCGCGCCATAGCGGCCAAGTACGGCTGCGAGTACAGGGAGTACGCGGAACATGGCCACTACATCGTGGGCGAGCCGGGTTGGGAGCGAGTTGCCGACGACGTGACGACCTGGCTCGCCGAGCATGCGTGACCGTGGGTGCGCTACACCGCGAACATCACAACCAGCTCCGCCACGATGAGCAGCACTATCGCGATCTCCAGCACCTCCGCCCTCGACGCCTGCGCTTCGTCGTTGAGCATCGCGTACGTTTCGCGGATGATGGCGAGCTTGCGATCTATCCCGCTTCGCCACACGCGCCCGCGGAAGATATCCAGCGCCGCGCTGTAGACGCGCGCCAGGTACACGTCGTCCGTCACCCTGAGCGAATTCTCCACCCGCTCCACCACCTCGGTGGAATCAGCCACCAGCGTCTGGAGATCGCCGAGCAGCGGAGCGTAGCGCCTGACGATTCGCGCTAGCCCGCCCCGGCGCGCGCTCGCGACGCGTGAATACATCATCGGGAGCTGCGCGTCGAGCAGTGAGTCGTACACCCGCAGCTCCAGCAGTTGAGCGTTGGCGAATTCCAGGATGTACTGGATGTCGGTATCCTCTGCCGCGGGCTCCACGACCAACGCGTTGTCCCAGGTGAGGATGGCGAGATCATCGGAGTAGTACGAGAAGCGGTTCGGGAGCAGCTCGCGCAGCGCCATGTGCGAGAGAGGCCGTCGCTCGTTGAGGAGGAGCGGTGCCACGTCTTCGTCGCGCAGCACTTCGGTCGAGAGTTCCCCACCATCCGGATCGGTGAAGCGCGTGATCCGGAAAACCACGTAGTCCTCGGTGACCGATGCCAACGTGCGTCGCTCGATCGCGGGCGCGATACGAGTGACGAGCGCGTCGAGATGCCGCAGGAAGAGTGGAGTGAGATCGGTGCGCACATCCACGGCATTCCCGAAGTCGGCGTACTCCATCCACGCCACGCGCGGCGGAGCGGGCACTCTCAGGCGTAGCGATACCACACCGAAGTCGAAGATTCGCGCCGAGACCTCGGCATCCACATCGCGACCATCTATCGAGATGCGCTCGGTTCCGAGAGTGACGGTGACCGGGGGATTCTTGATCTGGATCGCCTGCGCCTCACCGCGCAGCGGCCGCGCGCGCTCGGGCGCGTTCGTGGAGAGAAGCTCGAGAGCGCGGGCCAGCTGGATCTCGTAACCGACGTCGAAGAGTCGGTATACGATGGCCGTGCCTTCCACCCGCGCACTCGCGAGCAGCTTGCCGCCAGGACCGGGCGGAGTGGGGAGCGGCGTGTCAGACATCGTTGACGGCTCTCGTTTCCCACGCCTGCAGGTGATGAAGACGTTGACGCATGGTGCAATGTACAGCCGGCTTGCTCGGCCACACAGCCGCACTGTAGGATTCGATCGACTACTTCCGGAGGCGATCCAGCTACCATGAGCAACCAACCTGAAGCCTGGCTCCGCGGTCCAATGCCGGGTATCGACCCATACCTCATGCCCGCCGCGCACGCGCTCGTGCAGGCATCGGAAGATCTCGAGCACGCGGCACGCGGACTCACTTCCGAACAACTCTGGGCGCGCCCGGGCGGCGCGGCTGCGCCCGGCTTCCACCTCCGGCACATCGCCGGCGTGATAGACAGGCTCTTCACCTATGCGCGTGGAGAAGCGCTGAACGATGTGCAGCGCGAAGCGCTCTCGGCGGAGACAACGCCGGGCGATTCACCGCCCGATGCGGACATGCTCATAGAACGCGCGCAACGCGCGATTTCCGTCGCGCTCGACACCTTCCGCAACACGCCGCGCGCGAAGCTTCTCGAGCCACGCGCCGTGGGACGCAAGCAGCTTCCTTCCACGGTGCTCGGTCTCTATTCCCACGCCGCGGAACACGCGATGCGGCATACCGGCCAGCTCATCACGACAGCGAAGATCGTCCGCGCGGACTCCTGATGGCGGTTTTCGACGACTTCACGAAGCTGGACATCCGCGCCGGCGTCGTGCTGGAGGCCGAGCCGTTCCCCGAGGCACGTAAGCCGGCTATCAAACTGCGCATCGACTTCGGCGACGAGATCGGCGTAAAGCGATCGAGCGCGCAGATCACGGCACGGTACGCTCCCGAGTCGCTCGTGGGGCGGCAGGTGGTGGCGGTTGTGAACTTCCCACCGCGACGCATCGCCGGCTTCGAAAGTGAAGTGCTGGTGCTCGGCGCATATTCCGAGGCGGGCGAGGTGGTGCTCCTCGCGCCGGACGCACCTGTCCCGCGCGGCGCGGTGGTGGGCTGACCGATACGGAGGTGCACCATCCTCGGCGCACCTCCGCCGGACCATCCATGCCATTTACGAGGCGTGATCTGCGTCCGCGTGCACGGCAGCAAGGCTTGACAACGAAGTGCGCCGCTGCTCAAGTTCGGATTCCAGTGGCCGCCGTCGCGCGTGCCTGGCGCTCAGCGCCGAGCGCCCGTAGCGTTCGCAGCATTCAGTCTCTGGAACTTTCCGCTCCACTGCCGACATGATCACAAGGACGGCTGCATTGAAGCCAGACGAGGGACGCGCGCATGGCTACCACACGCTCAGGCCGATCGCCGGGAGGGTGTGTAGCTCGTGCCTGTGTGTTCGCTGTTGCGCCGCCGAACGTCGGGGCGGGGTGGTTCATCGGGTGTGACCACGTAACTCACATCAGCGATGCGCTGCTTCCGCCGGCCTCTCTTTCAGAGTGGCCGGTTTTTCATTCTCCACCAGCGAGGGTGCGCGATTCCGCTGGGCCGCGTAAGACTCGCGCAATACGGCACGTCGCCAACACAACGGAGGGCTCCGCAAATGACCACAGCCGCCGCACCAGACAAATCTCTCAGTGACCGAGGCTACGCGCGCCCGGACGTGCTCGTCACGACCGATTGGCTGGCCGAGCACCTCGACGATCCATCGATCCGGATCGTCGAGAGCGATGAAGATGTTCTCCTCTACGACATGGGCCACATCCCGAATGCGCAGAAGGTCGACTGGCACGCCGACCTCAACGATCCCGTCATGCGCGACTACGTGAACCGCGAAGCCTTCCAGAAGCTCCTCCGCTCCAAGGGAATCGACGACTCCAAGACGGTCATCTTCTACGGCGACAAGAACAACTGGTGGGCCACGTACGCATTCTGGGTCTTCCAGCTCTTCGGCTTCACCAACGCGAAGATCCTCGACGGCGGACGGCTCAAGTGGGAGCAGGAGGGACGCCCGATGGTCACCGACGTCCCGCACTTCGAGCCTACCAAATACACCGCGCCCGAGCGCTCCGACGAGGAGATCCGCGCTTTCCGCGACCAGGTGCGCAAGCACGCCGAGTCGGGGAAGCCGCTCATCGATGTGCGCTCGCCCGATGAATTCTCCGGTGCCAAGACGCACATGCCCGACTATCCGCAGGAGGGAGTACTTCGCGGCGGTCACATCCCCGGCGCGAAAAACGTCCCATGGTCGCGTGCCGCGAACCCGAACGGAACCTTCAAGAACGCCGACGAGCTTCGCAGCATCTACGAGAAGGAGATCGGAGTGAAGCCCGGCGACGACGTGATCACCTACTGCCGCATCGGGGAGCGCTCGGCGCACACCTGGTTCGCTCTTACCTACCTGCTGGGTTACGACACGGTCCGCAACTACGATGGTAGTTGGACCGAGTGGGGCAACTCGGTGGGCCTTCCCATCGAGAAGTGACAGCATCGTCGATGCCGAACACCACCGAGGCCTCGCCCCCGACACCGCCGGCCAACACGATCGTCGCACAGTGGCACGGCGGTCGCCGGTTCGACTTCGGCCGCCCCGACGGTCCCGTCGTACGCGTCGATGGCGACGCGGCGACGGGACCGTCGCCCGTGGACACGCTGCTCGGCGCGCTGGCCAGTTGCGCCGCGGTGGATGTGGTGGATATCCTCGCCAAGCGGCGTACACCGGTCGCTACACTGGAGGTAAGGGTGGACGCGCAACGGGCGAACTCCATCCCGCGTCGCCTGACGCACGTCGTCCTCGCGTTCAGGATCACCGGCGAGGGAATAGAGCGCGAGCACGCCGAGCGCGCGATAGAGCTCTCCATCACCAAGTATTGCTCCGTGCGCGACTCGCTGGACCCGAATCTGCCCATCGAGTGGACGCTCGCGTTGAACGACTCCCCGAAGATTCGCACAACCGGTTGACCATGCGTGTCGTAGCGCCACCTGGCTTTCGTATAGACGACTTCATCGGCCACACTCCAACCGTGCGGCTGGAGCGGGTCACCGATCCTTCGGCCGCCGAAGTGTGGCTGAAAGTGGAGGGGATGAACCCGGGAGGTTCGATAAAGGATCGCACGGCGCTCGGCATGGTCGCCGACGCCGAAGCACGCGGCATATTGAGGCCCGGACAGACGATCGTGGAGCCCACTTCCGGCAACACGGGAATCGGCCTCGCGCTCATCGCCGCCGCGCGCGGCTACCCGCTCATCCTCTGCCTCCCTTCGAGCATGAGCGAAGAGCGGAAGCGCACGCTTCGCGCGTACGGCGCCGAACTGGTGCTCACCGATCCGGAGCTTCGCATGATCGCCGCGATCGCCGAAGCGGAGCACATCCGCGACGAGACGGGCGCGTGGATGCCCAATCAGTTCGCCAACCCAGCCAACCCGCGCATCCACTACGAGACCACCGCTCCGGAGCTATGGGAGCAGATGCAGGGGAAGATCGACGCGTTCGTGTACGGCACGGGAACCGGCGGCACCATTTCCGGCGTGGGTCGCTACCTCAAGGAGCACGACCCGGACATCAAGGTGATTGCCGTGGAGCCTGCACGCTCGGCGGTACTGAGTGGCGGCGATCGCGGACAGCACAAGTTCCAGGGGATGGGCCCCGGCTTCATTCCCGACAACCTCGACCTGTCATTGATAGATCGGGTGATCCCCGTGTGGGAGGAAGACGCCTTCCCTCTCGCGCGCCGACTGGCGCGCGAGGAAGGACTGTTCGTCGGGATGTCGACCGGCGCGATCACATGGGCCGCGCTGCAGGTGGCGCGCGAGCTGGGGCCGGGGAAGCGAGTCGCGATGATCAGCCCTGACTCCGGCGCCCGCTATCTCTCCACATCGCTGTTCGCCGACGAGGAGGACAACCCGGCGGCGTAGCTCGCTCGATGCCAGCGCCCGCGCTCGACCTGCGGCACCGCGCCTTCAGCTCACGGTGATTTCCTGCGCCATCCCGTGGATGAAGTGCGGCTTGCCATCCTGGGCGTCAGGGACGAAGCAGATCAGAGCGTACCTTCCCGGCGTGAAGTCGGCGCTGAAGAAGGCCTGCTCGCCGGGCTCCATGGTCGCGACGCCACCCAGCGGTTCGCCCGGGGGAGGACCCTGCTGGCTGTCGACCCACTTTTCGAGATCCACCACGGATTTCCCATCGGCGAGGCGCACCAGCTCGAGCTCGTGCGGCTGCGTGCCGTCGTCCTCTACACGAAGCCGATGCTCGCCGGCGGTGATTGGCCTGGAGAGCTTGTAGTCGTACTCCGACATATGCACCACTATATCGGCCTTCGGCTCCGGTGCCGCTGCCCCCACTGCAGGCACGACGGTGAGCGGATGCATCATCCCCTTCATCACGTGCGGCTCGTGGTCGGGGCCGGGGATCACGCAGATGATCGCGTAGTTCCCGGGCTCCAGCTCCTCGGTCTCGACCGATACGCCACCGCCCGGTCGCGGCGCGTTCGGTCCTCCAGCGAATTCGATCCACGCCGGGGGCGGCCCGCCCTTCGTCAGCGCGTGCTCGAGATCTGCGTAGCTCTTCCCGTCCTTCAGCCGTACGAGCTGCGCGTGATGCAGCTGCTTGCCGGCATCCACCAACCTGAACGTGGTGAGTCCTGCGCGGATCGTGTCGGGCATCTCGAAGGCGAACTCAGTGGCCTTCACGTTCACGGTGTTGGCGCCGACGATGGCGCTGCTGGAATCGGCAGCGGGAACGTTGTCGCTCGCCTGCGACTTCCTGCATGCGACGAGCGAGAGCGCGATCAACGACGCTGGCAGGAGCGTCGCGCGTGGAATGCTGCACTGCATAAATGACCTTGCTCCATGAAGGGTTCGACTTCACAGGTTGGGCGGCGCGTCGTGCACGACGCGCCGCCCGGGACAACGACAGTATTGCCGAGCCGCGTGATCACATCTTCACGAGCTCTACTCGTCGATTCTGCTGCCTCCCTTCCGGTGTATCGTTGGATGCAACCGGCTTCGCCGCGCCGACGCCCTTCGCCGAGAGTCGGGCGGCGTTCACTTTGTAGGTACTCACCAGATAGCTCTTCACCGCCTCGGCTCTCGCTTCGCTGAGCTTCTGGTTGGCGCTCGCGTTGCCAGTGTTGTCGGTGTGGCCATCTATCTCGAGCTCGAGCTCGGGGTGCTTCTTCAACATATCGCCGATCCTTTCCAGCGTGGGCGTCGACTCGGGACGAATAGTGGCGCTCCCCACGTCGAAGAGGATGCCGTGCGTGGCCACGTGGCCGTCCTTCGCGAGTGCATCGTAGAGGTCTCTTCCCCCCGCGGCCAGGCGGATGTTGCCGATGAATACCGGCTTCTGCGGGCTGGCCAGCTCCACGGTGAAGCTGACCGAGTCCGATTTGCCGAGCTTCGCGTTGGGTACGTTGGACACACGCTGCGATCCCACGTACACCTTGGCGTAGCGCCCATCCACCATCAGCCGTGCATGCCGCACCGCGCTGTCGGATTCCGCAAGGTTGGTAATGGCCACACCCTCGATGCCAGCCGATGCTGAAGTGGTGAGCGGCGGAGTGAAGTGGAGCTTCTGCGCGTTCGACGAGTCGCTGAACTCGACTTCCAGCAACTGCCCCGAGCCCCGATCGCCACCGGCGTAGTCGAACTCGAGCGTGTAGCGATCCGGGAGCGTATCGGGTAGCACGATCGCGAACTTGCTGCCACTACTCGTGGCGCGCAACCAGCGCGCACCGTTCCACTCGGCAACTTCCATGTTTCCGCTCTCGAAGGCGAGCCGGCGCGGGAAGTCGCCTACATTGTCGCTGCTGAAGTCGTCCACGAAGATCGGCTTGTCACCTGGAACGAAGTCGTAGTTCACCCACACGCCAGTCCCCGGCTTCGCCGATTCACTCGCTGCAGAGTTTGCGAGCGAGCCGGCCGACGTCGAGCTGCTCGTCGCTCCATTCGTTGCCGCGGCAAGTGCTGCCGCCGAGTCGGCGCCGGTGACCGGTTTCCCGTCGGCACCCGTGACCGAGACATCCTTCCCATCGTCCTTCGCCTTCCTGATGCAGGCGAGATCGGCAACAGCGCAGACGATGGCACCTTCCACCTTCCCCACCGCGGCCGCTGCCGCCTGGTCTCCCTTCTGTTCGGCTCCTTGTTTCGCTGCCTCCTTCGTCTTGTCTACCAGCTTGTGCAGGAACCCCTGCGCGGCCACGGGAGCCGGTGTTGCGGCTCCCATCATGGCGGCCGTGCAGACGGCGACTCCATAAGTCAGCCAGTTTGCATAGGACATGTATCACTCCCATAAGCTCGGGTTTGAACTCTCGTCGGTGCAGTGCGCGAGCGATCACGGCAGCTCCACCGGCACCGACATCGTGGTTGCGATCAATCGTGCGCCACGCCCGGCGCGGTCGAAGGCCTCCACTCGGTAGTAGATGCGTCTGACCACGGTTGCCCCTCCGGTAGTCGGTTCGATGTCCACCATCGTCGTGGTCCCGGTCACGCGGCTTTCACCACAGGCGTTGCGTGAAGCGAGCGGCATCCAGCCGCCGTGCCCACTCACGCTCACATAGACCGTGTAGCGTTCGGCCTCGGCGAGCGGAGCCCAGTGCAGAGTCACGCGTCGGCAGCGAAGGAGGAGACCCCCGTTGTTGGCGGCATCGGATGCCGCCTCGGGTGCCGCCTCGGGTGCCGCCTCGGGTGCCGCCTCGGATGCCGCCTCGGATGCCGCCTCGGATGCCGCCTCGGTCGCTTCACCGCTGTCGGCCCCGGACGCCTCCGATAGCTGCGAGTCGGTTTCCGGCAGCCGCGACACCGTCGCTGTCAAGCTCGTCCGAAACGACTCCTGCCCCACAGCTCGACGTGGCACCATTACCGTTGCAGCCAACACGCACGTGGCCGCCGCTCCGACCATTCTCTGCACATGCTCCTCTTTTCCGAGCGCCACCGCACCCCTGAATCGCGCACCGAAGCTACGGTCCCGCCGTCGTCGGGACGTCAACAGGAGTCAACACGTCGGAGGAGTGGCACTCCCAAACATCCGCTCACATATTGTCAGTAAGAGGGAGAGGAGCCACGGATCATCCACTCGGGATCGAGGAAGGCGGCGGCTTCCGGCTGATCACGCTGGGACGGTTGGCGCTGCTCGCGCAGGGCGGCGAGGCGGACGAGTCGCTCGGGAAGCGGCGGCGAAAGCTGGCGCTGTTGGCAGTGCTCGCCATGGCATCGCGGCCGTACAGCCGAGATGTGCTCGCCGACATGTTCTGGGGAGAGGAAGACGACGAGCGCGCGCGGCACTCGTTGAGCGATGCCCTCTCGCACCTGCGACGTACGCTCGGCCGCGAAGCCATCACGTCGAGGCAGGCCGAGGTAGGGTTGACTCGAGAGATCGCGCTGCGTGTAGACGCGCTCGACTTTGCCGCGGCATGCAAGGCAGGCGATCACGCTCGCGCGATCGCGCTCTACGGCGGCCCCTTCCTCGACGGCGTGTACGTGGAGGCGAGCCGTCGCTTCGAGGAGTGGATCGCGAGCGAGCGGCGGAGACTGGCCGATCTCTTCGTTCACGCGTGCCGCGAGCGATGCATCGAGCTCGCACGCGCGCGCGGATGGAGCGAGTGCCACGCGGTGGCGCAGCGCTGGCTGACGACGTCTCCGCTATCCGTGGATGCAGCGCTCTATCTCATCAATGCGAGCAAGGCATCGGGGACTCGCGAGTCTGCCGTGGCGGCGCTGAACGAGTACGACGCGCTCGCCGCTCTACTGGCGCGCGATTACGAGTCGAAGCCCGACGGCCGCGTCACCGCGCTCGCGGCCGCGCTTCGTGCGCGGATCGAGTCGGGCGTGGCAGGCGACGTGGAGCGTCCATTCCCTCGTGCGCAGTCCGAGCCGCGCCAACCCGACGATAGCAGCGGCACGATTGCCGCGGGGTCCGCTGTCCCGGACGGCTTCGCTGCTCCACCCTCACCGCGTGCTAGTCGCGATCGTCCCGCCCATTCGGCGCGGCGCCGTACGCTCGCCGCCGTCGCTGCCGCGGCCGCATCGCTGGTACTGCTCGGCGCCGGCACCTTCCTCGCCGGGCGCAGAGCGGCGGCCGACTCACCGCCGAGGGCTGCAGCCGTGGCCGGCAGGCCGGTAGTCGCAGTGACGCTGGTGCAAAATGTACGCGGCGACTCATC
The DNA here is from genome assembly GCA_035700125.1 of Gemmatimonadaceae bacterium. Classification (GTDB taxonomy): domain Bacteria; phylum Gemmatimonadota; class Gemmatimonadetes; order Gemmatimonadales; family Gemmatimonadaceae; genus JADGGM01. Next base: position 18,495 of record DASSOX010000134.1, on the reverse strand, counting down.
GCTCACCTGGCTGCAGGACGGGCTGAAGCAGATGATCTCGGCCGATCTCTCCCGAAGCCCGGCCGTGGAAGTGGTAGCGCCATCGCGCGTTCGCGATGTTGCCGCGCGAATGGAGCCGGGCGATGAGGGCCAGCTCTCGACCCTGGACGCGATGCGCATAGCGCGCGGTGTTGGCGCTACGTGGGCGGTGACCGGCGGGATAACGCGGGGCGACGGTGTCTACGTGATGGACGCCGGCGTTCGTGATGTTGCTACCGGGCGACTGCTCAGACTCTTCACAGTTACCGGCACCGACATTCTGGCTGTGGCCGATCAGGTGTCATCGCGCATCCTCGCCACGGCGGAATCGGGGAAGCCCGGGCCGCGGCTCTCGGACATCGAGACCGCCAACGTCGGCGCGTATCAGCATTTCGTGCGCTCCATCCAGGCGGGCTACGAGGGGCGCTTCGCGGATCAGGTGCGCGAGCTGGACGATGCCATCGCCGCGGACTCTGGCTTCGTCAGCGCTATCGTAGCGCGGCTGCGAGTAGCACGCGTCCAGGGTGATGAGTCGGTGGTACCGAGACTCACCCGACTCTTCGACGCCGCGCGTGGCCGAGCGAGCGACTGGGATATCGCCGTCCAGGAATTGTACACCGCCTTTCATGACGGCGAACGGCGCCGCTCCGAGCGGCTGGCTCGCGCGCTCGTCTCGGACCACCCGCACGACCCGCGTGCCTACGACTGGCTCGCGAGGGTGTACATGTCGCACGGCGAGTGGGATGCCGCTGACACCGTATTCCAGCGAGAGCTGTCGCTCGATTCGCTCGCGCTCAGCGCCGGCAACGGCCCCTGCGCCTCGTGCGCCGCGCTCGCGGGATTGAGCTGGCTCCGTCTGTACAGCGGCCAGCTCCCGGCCGGCGAGCGCGCGGCGCGCCGCTGGGTAGCACTGCAGCCCGATGTGCCCGCATCGTGGTCGATGCTCTCCACAGCGCTCGCCTACGCCGGGAGGTACGACTCGGCAATAGTGGCGGGACGACGCGCCGAGCTGCTCGCGCAGGGCGGCGCCGCGTACGAGATGCGGCTCGGACGAATCCTGGTGATGGAGCGCCGCTTCTACGCCGCCGATTCCGCCGCTGCCGCATGGTCCACGCGGCCGGGAGACGACTTCCACGCCGACGCGCTCGAGCTTCGTGAGATCGTGCTGCGCGAGCGCGGCCGCCTCCGCGCGGCCGACCGCGTGATCGCCGAGGCGGTGGCACACTACCCCGAAGCAGCTTCACTCTCACTTACTCGCGCCAACGACCTCGCGCGACTCGGTGACGTGCATGGTGCCGTGCGGATCTACGAGACCGGATCACATCCTCGACCCGTGCAGTCCGCCGAGTCGGTGCCGCTCGCGCCGCTCCATGGCGACGGTGCGCGTGCGTTCTGCTGGGCACACGCGCTCGAGGCAGATGCGCTGGCCGCTCGCGGCGATACAACCCACCTGCGTGCTCTGGCCGACTCGATAGAGGTAGTGAGCATGCGCAGCTACTACGGACGCGACTGGCGGCTGGCACATCACGTTCGCGGGCTCATCGCCATGAGATCCGGCCGCTACGCCGATGCGGCACGGGAGTTCCGGCAGGCGATGTGGGGCGCGAACGGCTGGACGATGACCAACGAGCGCCTGGCAATCGCCGAGCTTCGCCTGGGCCGCGCGGACGAGGCGATCGCTGCACTGCGGCAGGCGTACGAGGCGCCACCCGACGCGATGGGTCGCTACGCCGTTCGCAGTGAGCTGGACCTGTACATGGCTCTCGCCTTCCGTGCCGAGGGGAAGCCGGACAGCAGTACCGTGTACACTGGGTACGTTCGGCACGCGTGGGCGCATGCCGACCCCGAGGTGAAAGCGAAGTTGAGAGCGCTCACGAGCAGCGCCACGAGCAGCGCCACGAGCAGCGGCGGTTGACGAGAGCTACTTGCCGATTCGCTCCTGGCATCCCATTCTCGGGGGGAAGCCACGATCGGGAGGATATGCGATGCGCATTCGTGTGTTGGCGTCGGTGTTGGCAGCAGCAATGATCGCAGCGGCCTGTGACAGCTCCACTGCGCCAGGATCGGTAGCCGATCTCGCGGGCCTGGAGCAGGCGGAATCGAAGTGGGCGAGCCAGGAGCTCCACGACTACTACTTCGACTACCATTACCAGTTCGCCGGAGCCATCGAGGCCGCTCGGATCTACGTCAGTGGCGACAGCGTGGCAGCGGCGTTGGATTCCGCGTCCGGCAAGGAGCTCCAGCTCGATGCCGGCTTCGCATGGCCTACCGTAGACTCTCTCTTCACCCGCGCACGAGCGGCGCTCACCTCGAAGGACGTGAATGTGAGCGTGGCATACGACGCAACGCTCGGCTACCCGACGAGCATGGATGTCTCACCTGTCGTATCCACGCCAGCCGGCGGGAGCAGCATGCGAGCGAACAACCTGAAGCCCATGGTTGTGCTCACGGCGCAGTAGCGGGCAATCGAGAAATGATATCGGCCGGTATCGGGCGGCGCGCAGGGCACCGGCGTGCGCCGCCTACCCGCGCTACTCTTCTCGCAGCGCCGCTGTGGGATCGAGCCTCGACGCGCGCCAGGCAGGGAGAATTGCGGCGCCCATGGCTACGGTGCCGAGTACGCAGGCGGAGAGGATGAGCATCGCGGGATCGGTCGGCTCGTAACCATAGAGGAAGGACGAAACGAGGCGCGTGGTGGCAAGCGCGAGGAGCACCCCGGCGATCGCTCCCAGGAGCACGAGCAGCCCCGCCTCGCCCACCACCATCCGCATCACACGCTCTCGCCCAGCGCCGAGTGCCAGCCGGATTCCGATCTCGTTGCGCCGGCGGGCGACACCGTACGACAGCGTTCCATAGAGACCGATCACCGCCAGGAGCAGTGCGAGCGCACCGAAGAAGCCAGAGAGCGTGGCAAGCAGGCGCGGTCGAGCGAGTGATGCGGACACCTGCGCCTGCAAGGTTGTGAGATCGAGCGAGATGGCTGGATTCACCGAAGCCACCAGATCCTTCATGGCGCCAGACAGCGCCGTGAGCGAGCCGCCCGAGCGCAGCTCCAGGTTGATGGACTTCTCCGCATCACTCCCGGCACCGAACGGGAGGTACACGATGGGTTGGTCCTCTTCGGTGAGTGATTGATACTTCGTGTCGCGCACGACTCCCACTATTTCCATCGCCGCACCGGTACTGTCGCCCCGCTGGACGCTGAAGCTCCTGCCGATCGGGTTCACTTCGCCGAAGAAGTGGCGTGCCATCGACTCGTTGACGACGACCACCGGGTTGGGCCGTCCCTGATCGGCCGGTGTGAAATCGCGACCGGCGATGAGGTGGGTCCCCATCGTGGCGAAGTAGCCATCGCTCACCTGATTGAAGAGTGCCAGCGCATCGAGAAACCCGCTGGGCGTGTAGCCAGGGACGACGAGCACATCGTTCCACGACGTTCCGCTGATTGGCGTCGTGAACGAGGTGCTGGCGGAACGTACGCCCTGCAGCTCTCGCGCACGCGTCAGGATCTCGTTCTGCGCGTCGAGGAGCCGCGCTCCCTTGTAGCCGGTATTCGCGAAGTCGAGTCGCGCGATGAGCACGCCATCACGACGGAACCCGGGATCGAGGGTAGTCAGCTTGCGGAAGCTCCCGAGGAGAAGAGCGGCAGCCATCACCAGAAGGAGAGAGAGCGCTACCTGTCCAACGACGAGCGCCTTCCCCACTCTATGGCGTCCTTCGCCGTGCACCACGCCGCGGCCGCCGGCCTTCATGGCCTGCTGCGGATCCACGCGCACCGCACGCCAGGCCGGCGCGACTCCGAACAGAATGCCCGTGACGACCGAAACCGCGACGGTGAAAGCCAGCACTCGCCCGTCGATCCCGAGATCGAGCCAGATCCCGCTTCCCGACCCAGTAGACAGGTAGCGTACGAGAAGTCGGCTGGCCCACCGCGCGAAGAGTAATCCGGCACCGGCGCCGATCAGCGAGAGGAGGAGGCTCTCGGTGAGAAGCTGGCGTACGAGGCGCGCCCTGCTCGAGCCGATTGCCAGTCTCACCGCGATCTCGCGCTGGCGCGCGGCGGCGCGGGCCAGCAGTAAATTGGCGATGTTCGCACATGCTATGACGAGCACCACGCCCACCACCACCATCAGCGTGTACAACGCGCGCTGGTATCGATCGCGCAGCGCGGAGAGACCGCCCGCCGCGGGGCCCGCGCCTAGGGTCATCTTCAGGTAGTCGTCCCGATCGTCGGCACGCCAGTTGGGCGGGAGGGTAGCCGCGAAGATGGCCGGCGACCGCGCGGCGAGCGCCGCTCGCACCTGTGCCTCGCTCAGTCCCGGCAGTGGGCGGCCGACGATGGTGAGATACCACCGCGAGCGCGCGTCGAGGGCGTCGGGCCCCTCGAAGAGCGGCAGGGTACAGAGTGGGACGTACACGTCCACGGACCTGCCCACTTCCATTCCGAAAAACGCCGGCGACACCACTCCCACCACGTCGAACGGGTGTCCGTCGAGGGGGAGCGTGCGGCCCACGGCGCTCGACACGCCACCGAGCTCTCGCCGCGCGAAGGCGTCGCTCACCACGGCCACCGGTGCGCAGCCGCGGTGATCGTCGCTGCGCTGCAGCAGGCGCCCTCCACCAGGCGCGGGGTGCACGCCAAGCGTGGAGAAGAAGTCACCGCTCACCCAGTTACCGCTGGCGTAGTGGACGAGACCACCGTTGGAAAGATCGAAGCGGGTATCGCTGTAGGCGAATACGCCGGAGAAGACTTCCTTCCCCACCCCATCGCGGATCTGTTCCCAGAGGGGATTGGTGAAGATCGGGTTGCTCATGTTCCCGTGCGACTCGCCCTGGCGGGAGTTGTTGCCGCCCGTGGTGACGTCGAGCAGCTGCTCGGGATCCTTCACCGGAAGCGACTCGAGCACTACCGCGTTCACGAGAGTGAAGATCGCCGTGTTGGCGCCGATGCCGAGTGCGAGCGAGAGGACGACTACCAGCGTGAAGCCCGGACTGGCGCGCAGGGCTCGGAGCGCGTAGCGCACATCGGCCGCGGCAGACTCGAGCCAGAGCAGCACGTCGGCATCGCGCGTGCGCTCCTTCTGGAATGTGCGGTTGCCGAAGCGCCGTCGCGCCTCACGTACTGCCGCTTCGCGGGTCATACCACCGCGTACCAGCTCATCCGCGCGCTCCCCGATGTGGAACTCCATCTCGCGCTCGATATCGCGCGACAGGCGGCCGGAGCGCAGGAGATTCGTGAGGCGTTTGTGCCAGGCCATGGGACTTCCCTCGAGCTCGTGGAGAGCGGTGTACGAACGCGACGATCAGGCGAAGCGGAGCACGCGTGCGACCCCGTCCGTGAGCTGCCCCCACTGCTCCTCTTCCGTCGCGAGCTGGCGCTTACCGGCAGCGGTGATGCTGTAGAAGCGAGCTTCGCGCTTGGTGTCCGTGGTCCCCCACTTTCCACGGATCCACCCATCCTGCTCCATCCGGTGGAGCGCCGGATAGAGCGACCCCTCCTCGACACGCAACAGGTTGTCGGAAGTCTGCTGGATGAGCGCGGTTATGGCGTACCCGTGCAGCGCGCCGCGCGATGCCAGAACTTTGAGCACCAGGAGCGCCAGCGTACCCCGCAGGATGTCGGTTTTCTGTCGGCCCATAGTAAGTTGTCTAGGTATAGCTGTCTAGGCAACAATGCGCATCGCGCGCGCTGTTGTCAAGGGCGCCGCCCTCGAGTCAGTCGCGCTCCAGCACGACGTGAACTGTCACGCCCTGAATGGTCTGGCTGCCCGTGAGCTGTGCGCCGTTGACGGTGAGCTGGACATCGCGCAGGAACGTATCTGCCGACTGGGTAAGCGTTACCGTGGTCCCGTCGAGCGTCCAAGTTCCTGCCAGGTCCTCATCCACCTCCTCGCCGGTGAAATCCGATGCCGGAACGAACAGGTGTCCCGAACATGTGCCGTCTTCGGAGAGCACCAGGTGGATCGAGGCCCCCGCCGCGAGCATGTCGTGCGTCGTGCCGAGCGCGGAGGCGGTGAACACTGTCGCATCGTAGCTCCCGGCCACGTCCTTCGTGGCTGGCCCCGTGGTCTTGTCGCTACCGCAGGCCGTGGCCACGAGCAGAGCGAATAGTACTGCGAGAGCGGTGGCATGACGTGCGAGAGTGCGCGGTTGCACCAGGACCTCCGGTTCATGGCAAACGGATTGCGAACCTACAGCGAACGAACTTCTGCCACCGCGGCGAGTGCATCGCCGATCTCGCGCGAGAGGAGGCGGGCCTCCTGTGTGGCGTTGGACACTTCCGAAAGCACGGACTGCAGTCCCGACGAACGGAACTTCACCAGATCGAGGCGCAGATTGCCGAGCATCAGACCGGCGCTGTCGAGCTGACGGGCGAGCGCGGCGCGGCGCTGAACCAGCTCCTCGAGCGTGGCGCGCTGGCGCTCGAGCAGCGAGAGCCGCCGCGCTCCTTCCGGCGATGCGGAGCCGCTCTGCCGCTCCACCTCCGCGATCCGCGCCTGCAGCTCCTCGAGAAGGCGCCAGTCCATGCTCCCGTCCAGCTCGTGGAGCGCGCGAGCGAGATGCGCGACGCGATCCATGAGCGCATCTACCGTGGAGCCCACCTCGGGCAGGAGCGCGCGATCGGCCTTCGACATTCGGCGTACGATCTCGAGAATCGCCTTCCTGTCTCTCGCGGCATTGCGAATCGCGGCACCGTGCCGCCCATCGAGCACTTCGCGCGGAGCGAGCTTCAGCAGTTCGTCGTCGGCCGGCGGCTTGGGCGGCGCGGGAATCGCCCAGCGCGCCCGGGGGACGAGGAGTACGCGCCGGATCCGCAAGCCACTCTCGCGCAGCGAGAGCCCGCGGCGCCAGAGCTTCCACGACATGTAGGCCGGGACGAGAGGCGCAAGGATGAGCGGCGGCACGTCGGGGACGCCGGCGAGTGCGCCAATGCCGCCACACACTGCCGCAGCGGTGAGCCACGCGTATCCGCGCATTGCCTTCACGCGCTCCAACAGGTTCACGCGCCCGTGCCAGAGGCGAAGATCCTCGCGCTGCGCCCTGGTCAGATGTGCCAGGTGCCCTGGCTCGAGCACTATGCTCCCGGGCTCTACCGCGACAGCGTTTCCGGCTCGACCGCCGTCGTACATGGGTGGTGGAAGTGGAGGTGCGGCAGGTCGCGCCTCCGAGCGCGGGCTCTCGCGTGCCGTTCGCGCTCCTTTCCCCAACACGGGCACCGGCGATATGTAGCGCACCGGCTCGCGACGCTCGGAACGCCACGACACATTTCCCGCATCCACCGCCGCGAGCGCATCGCGAAAAGCGATCGCGGTAGGCCAGCGGTCCTCACGATCCTTCACGAGCGCGCGGTCTATCGCTTCGCAGAGCGCGCGCGGCGCATCGGGGCGCAGCTCCGAGATCGGCCGTGGCGACTCGGTTATGTGCTTGAGGAGGAGCGCCATCGAGTTGCCGCCCGTGAAGGGCACGCGGCCGGTCAGCATCTGGTAGCCGAGCACGCCAAGCGAGTAGATGTCGCTCCTGCCATCCACTTCGCGCTCACCCACCGCCTGCTCAGGCGACATGTAGGCGGGCGTGCCGACCGCGATCCCGGTCGCCGTCAGTCGGCCTCCCGCCTCCATCGCACGCGCTATCCCGAAGTCGGTAACGACGGCGCGGCCGCCTTCGGCATCGAGGAGGATGTTGTCGGGCTTGATGTCTCGGTGCACCACGCCGCGCTGATGCGCGTAGGTGAGCGCGTCGCAGATCTCGCGCAGGAGGCGACGAACATCATCGATGGGAGGGCGCGGGATCTGCGCCAGGAACGCTGCGAGATTCCCGCCCGCCACGAGTGCCATCACGAAGTACGCCAGCCCTTCGCGCTCCCCTACATCGTAGATCGGGACGATGTGAGCGTGTGAGAGCTGCGCCGATGTCTGGGCCTCGCGCATGAAGCGCGTCCGAACCGCCGGGTCGTATGCCAGCTCCGGCGGGAGCACCTTGATCGCGACCGGCCGGTTGAGGCGGCGGTCGCGAGCGCTGTAGACCACCGACATCCCGCCGCGCCCGATCTCTCCCCCGAGCTCGTAGTGATCTCCCACAGCGGCGACGACACGTTCGTCGAGGGGCTCGCTCATGTGCAGCTCTCTCTCTGGATGACCGGCAGACCCGGGTGGATGGACAGTGGGAGCGGGATGCCCGGGAGTCCGGCCGCGATCGGCCGTCTCACATACCGCCGGGGCAACGAGCACGAAGGAGCTCGGCGCTGTACGCTCTCGCCGCTAACAATGTATGGCTGGACCCGATCTCGCCAGATGCGCGCGTGACGGGCCCGCTCTCGCACACCGAAACAGGAGCAGAAGCGAAAGGGTCGCTCGTGACCGGCCCGTGCAGCCCGGCGCCTCTGCCATTCGGCGCCGGCGCGCTGGCGTACCTCTCGGCCCTCGGCCAGATTCCGCTCCTGACCCACGAACGTTCTCTCCCTTCCGGAAGCTCCCCACGTGCCCATCCCGCGTCTTCCCCGCATCACCGCAGTCGCCGCGACGGCCGCACTCCTGGCCGCCGCGGTCGTCTTCGTGCCTCGTACGGCCCGTACGCAGGCAGCGAACCCTGGTCACGCGCTCGCCCGCGAAATCTTCGCCGAGCTCGTAGGCATCAACACCACCTTCCACCACGGCAACACCACGCCGGCGGCGCAGGCGGTTGCGCGCAGACTCATTGCCGCTGGATATCCGGCCGCTGACGTGCACGTGGTGGGCCCGAACGGCGACAACCAGAACGTGGTCGTGCGCCTCCGAGGGACGGGGGCGCGCAAGCCGGTTCTGCTCCTCGCGCACCTGGACGTGGTGGAGGCGAAGCGCGAAGACTGGTCGCTCGACCCCTTCACGCTCACCGAGCGTGACGGCTACTTCTACGGCCGCGGGACGAGCGACGACAAGCACATGGCAGCGATCTTCACCGCCAACATGATCCGCCTGAAGCGTGAGGGATTCACTCCCGATCGCGATATCATCCTCGCGCTGACCTCGGGCGAGGAAGACGACGATGCGTACAACGGTGTGAAGTGGCTCCTGGCGAACCACCGCGAGCTGGTCGACGCCGAGTACTGCATCAACGGCGACGCCGGCGCGCCGCTCGCCAATCGCGGGAAGGTGTTCTCGCGCAACGTGCAGGCGAGCGAGAAGATGTATCTCGATCTTCACCTGGAGGTGCGCAACCCCGGTGGCCACAGCTCGGAGCCGGTACCGGACAACGCCATCTACCGCCTCGCCGCGGCTCTCACGGCGGTATCGAAGCTCGAGTTTCCCATGCAGCTGAACGAGGTGACGCGCGCATACTTCGAGCGGGCCTCCGCGCTGGAATCGCCCGAGTTGGCCGCGGACATGAAGCTCGTCGCCGCGCGCAACGATACCGCGGCCGCACGCCGGCTTTCCACGCGCTCGGCCGCGCTCAACGCGCAGCTTCGCACGACTTGCGTGGCAACCCGCCTCGATGGCGGCCACGCGAACAATGCCCTTCCCCAGACGGCGACTGCCATCGTCAATTGCCGCCTGCTGCCGACCGACAAGCAGGACGACGTCGTCGCCGCGATACGCCGCGCCGTGGGCGACACGGCGGTGAAGATATCGGTAGTGAATCCGGTGAAGCCGTCGCCGCCGTCGCCGCTCGTGCCCGAAGTGATGGAGCCAGTAGAGCGGGTGAGCTCGAAGTACTTCCCCGGTGCGCCCGTCGTGCCCGCGATGTCGGCTGGCGCGACTGACGGACTGTATGTCCGCAATGCCGGCATCCCGGTATACGCCGTCTCCGGGGTGCCGATGGATGCGGACGATCACCGCGCGCACGGGCGCGACGAGCGGATTCGCGTGACTGCGTTCTACACCGGAGTCGACTACACTTACGACCTGATCCGCGCCCTCACCTCGGCCGGGAAGTAGGTCGCGGCGCGCCGAGGGGGCTGGTTGCGGCGAGCGCGGTCACCCGCCCGCCGCACCGACCCTCGCGAACTTCAATCTGCGAACGCGACCGGTGCTCACCCGGATTGCCGTGACGGCGCGCTGGCCATCGCGTTCGAAGCGCAGTGTGCCCATCCCGCGCGCCCGGAAGACATCGGCGGAAAGCGGTTCGAGCGGATACTCCGTCCCGCGCCGCGAAACCGCCACGAGCGTATCGCCGCGCACGACGAGATCGTATGCGGTATTGATCTCCTCGGAGAAGTAGCGACCCGAGTAAGGCGCGAGACCGCTTGCCGATGGCGTGAAGGGCTCGAGCCGCTCGAACACCCGTGGGCGCTCTCCCTCGACGACGACCCGAAGCCGCTCGACGGCGTCAGGCTGACCGGTGAACGTGAGCTCCGCGCCGCCAGGCCCCACGAACCGATCGGTACCCACGGGCGTGAGTGGTACCCCGCCGCCCGTCTGGATGATCAGCGTGTCGCCGCGTAGCTGGAGTCGCCACACATCATCGGTGCTCGGGTTCAGGTACACCCCGGCGTAGCGCGCGAGCTTGCCGGCCGATATGGCGATCGCCTTTGGCGCCGGGCCCGCGCTGTCCGGAAGCATCCTGTCACCCAGATACACCGCCGCCACCCGCCTGGTAAGCTCGCTCGGGTTGATGTTGGCCAGGTTGCAGAAAGCCGCGACCGCCAGCCGCTGATCAGGGAAGCGTACGACATCGGCGCGGTAGCCGGCATCGGCTCCGCTGTGTCCAACCGTGGCGAGCCCGCGATACTTCCCCACGACCACGCCGCGCGCGTAGCTGATCGGCGTTCCGTCCCCCAGCGTGCCGGCGGTGGTGAACTTCGCGATGAGCGCCGTTCCACCCACCTTCGCATCGGCGAAGTTGCGCTCCCACTTCAACAGGTCGCCGACGGTGGTGAAGAGACTCGTCGCCCCGTACGTGTCGAAGACGGGGATGCTGATCCGCCAGCCGCCACCCCTTCGCGGCTCGTACGCCTGCGTGCGCCCAGGGACGATCATCGTGTGATCGTCGTGGAAGTGCGTGCTCGTCATCGCGAGCGGCTTGAAGATCCGCTCGTCCGCGAAGTCACGGAGCGACTTCCCGCTCACGCGCTTCACGATAACGGCTAGCAGCGTGTAGCCCGTGTTGCTGTAGAGATACTCGGCGCCCGGCTCGAAGTTCAGCTCCTTCTGCCGAGTGACGACGCGCAGCACGTCGTCCTCGGTGATGAGATCATCATCGCGCCAGTCGGCGAGACCGAGGAGCGACCACTGGTCGCGCAGCCCGCTGGTGTGATGCAGCAGATGATCGATCGTGATCGTCTTCCCGTACGACTGCAGCTCGGGAATGTACTTCCGGACATCATCGTTCACCGAGAGCTTTCCGTCCTGCTCGAGAAGCAGGATCGAGAACGCGGTGAATTGCTTCGATATCGAAGCAACGTGGAAGATCGACGGCGGCGTTATGGCGATCGCATGCTCAAGATTCGACATCCCGTAGCCACGCTGGTAGACCGTCTCGCCGTCGCGGCTCACGCCGAGCGCGCAGCCGGGGGAGTTCACGTGGTCCCACGCGGCGAAGATGCTGTCGACGCGCGCGGGGGATGGGTCGGGCGTTCGTGAGTTCGCCCGTGAGGCGGGCGACTGCGCGACCGCCGCGGTGGATGGAAACGCGACCGACGAAGCCGCATATGCCGCCAGGAATGCGGCCGTGCAGATGTAGCGCATCACGATCCTGTTCGGGTTACGAGATTCGCCCGTGGAATCGAGCTCTCGTGAAGGTTACGTCGTCGCGCCAGGGGAATGCACCGATTCCGGTGCCCGGCTAGCGGGAACGGGGCAGGAAGTGGAGCGGAGCCAAGATGCGACACCGCTCCCCCGAGCGCCAGACGCCGGATCGGGATCGGGGAGAGCCGGGTGGCATTACGAGAGGCTGGCCGCGTTAGGCTGACCGCGTTCGGCTGACCGGCCCCGTCATCGTAGCGCCACGTCGTCGAGCCGGCCGAGTAGTCGTTCACCCACCTCGCAGACTACCTCGGCACGGTCCGGCCCGCGATCACACCTGTCCGGAGAGCCGACCGGCCGTTCGACGCGCCCGGCCTGACGTTGTGACGATGCCGCGCCCAAGCGTAGCGGGCACCCAGCAACTAACGTTCAGGTCACGGCCAGCCGAAAATGTGGAAGCCGCCCGATTTGCCGGTTCCCGAGGATCCCGGCGCATTCCGATTCCCCGGCGGCTCCTCCCCGGTTCCCACCGAGTACGCCGTCTTCTGCGCGTTCTTGGCGCTCCACACGCACCACACCCGGTCGCCGATCGCCGTATGCGAGTACTTGCCCTCCGTCACCAGGCAACGACTCCCGTCGGCGGCGATGAGCGATGTGGGCCCCTCCTTAGTAATGACCGCCTTCCGATCGAGCGCGGGGTCCCTGTGCCGGTCCCTGTGCCAGAGATGAAGTGGCAGACAACCGGAGAGTAGCAGGATTGCGGCTGCAGCGCTCAGAGCTCGCATGGCTCGGCTCCCATTCTCGAGGAGGACGGAGGCCATCGGCTGCCAGCATCCGCCTGTTCCTAATTTCGGGTACTAGCCCCAGCATCGCAAGCTGAACATTTCGTGCCCATGGCAACGCCGGAACGCTATACTTCAGGGATGTCCAACCTCTTCCGCATCCGGAGCCTGATCCCGGCCGCTCTGGCGCTCTTTGCCGCCGCCACTCCGGTGGCCGGCCAGCAAGGCGCCAAGCCCACCGCGCCCAAGCGCCAGACCAGCGCCGATCAGAGCGCGCTCCCGGCCACCGCCGCTCGCGTGCGCAGCACGCTGGAGAAGGTCATCCACCGCCAGGTCCTCCCCAATGGCCTGGAAGTCATCGTGGTGGAGAACCATGGCGTTCCACTCGCCACGGTCGAGATAGACGTGAAGAACGGTGCGTTCACCCAGACCCCGGAGTACGAGGGGCTGGCGCACATGTACGAGCACATGTTCTTCAAGAGCGACTCGGCCTACCCGGAGCCCGATGCCTTCACGCAGCAGGCCGCGGAGTTGGGCGCAGTATTCAACGGGAGTACGCGTGAGGAGGTGGTGAACTACTACCTCACCCTCCCCGCCGACAGCCTCGAGGCGGGGATGCGACTGCTCGAATCGGCCTTCCGCGCCCCGCTCTTCCGCCCGGACGAATTGGCGCGCGAAAAGGAAGTGGTGCTCGGGGAGTACGACCGCCAGGAATCGAGCCCCTTCTTCAAGTTCCAGGACGAGATGAATCACCGCCTCTGGCGCTCCGCGTACAGCCGAAAGAACACCATCGGAAACCGCGAGGTGATACGCACGGTGACGCCGGAGAAGATGCGCGAGATCCAGAAGCACTACTACGTTCCCAACAACGCCGCTCTGATCGTGGCAGGCGACGTGCAGCCGCAGAAAGTCTTCGAGCTCGCACGCGAGATTTTCCGCGTGCCGAAGGGCGCCGACCCCTTCGCCGCGCAGCCGATCCCGGATGTCCCGCCGCTCCCCGCCGACGATGCCGTGATTGTGGAGCAGCCCGTGAGCACGGTGCTCGTGATGGAGCAGTGGCTCGGCCCCAGCGTGGGCAAAGACCCGGAGGCCACCTACGCAGCCGACGTGTTCTCCGACGTGATGAACCAGGAAGGGTCCACCTTCCAGAAGCGGCTCGTGGACAGTGGACTCTGGCACTCGGTGCTGGTCAACTACTACACTCTCGACCACACAGGCCCGATCACCATCAGCGGCGAGACCACGCCCGACAAACTGCGCGAAGCGCTCGCCGCTCTCGACTCGGAGATCGCGAAGTTCGACGACCCCGGCTACTTCACGGCCAACGAGGTGGCGCTCCAGAAGCAGCAGCGCGCGGTCGGCACGGCGCTCGGTCTCGAGCGTGCATCGGGGTTCGCGCACGAGCTGGGCTTCTGGTGGAGCGTGGCAGGGCTGGACTACTACATGGGATACGTCGACAACATGGCGAGCCAGACTCCCGAGCAGCTGCGCGCGTACGTGCGCAAGTACATAGTCGGAAAGCCGCGCGTCACCGGCGTGCTGATCTCACCGCAGGACCGCCAGCGGATACACCTCACGCTCGACGACCTGCGCCATGCGCGCATCACCAGCTCGTCGGCGGGAGGCAACCGCTGATGCGCCGCCCCATCGCCATTGCAGCCGCTGCCGTTGGAATGCTCGTGCTCTCCACGTGGGCAGCACCCGCGGCCAACGCCCGCTCGCTCCGCGCCGAGCCCACGGCCGCCGCTGCCACCTTCCCGGGCGTGCGGCTGGGAAGCCCGCTCGCCTCGCACGCCAACACGGCGACTGCCGCGCGCTCCGCGCCCGACACCATGACGTCGAGCTTCGACGTTTCGGGCGTGCACGTGATCCTCCGCCGCAACACCGCCAACGACGTGGTCGCGGCGAACCTCTACCTGCTCGGCGGCACCAGAGAAGTGGCCGACTCGAACGCCGGCATCGAGCCGATGATGCTCTGGGTCTCGGAGTTCGGTACCAAGCGCTACTCGCGCGAGGCGCTGCGCCTCAAGACCGCGGAGCTCGGGAGCACCATCGTGGTGGAGCCGCGCGACGACTGGACGATGTTCGGCTTCCGCGGCGTGCGCTCCACCTTCGACAGCACCTGGGCGATCCTGGCCGACCGCCTCATGGAACCCACGCTCGACTCCCAGGCCGTGGAGCTCGTGCGCGCGCAGGTGCTGAGCGCCGTCCGCCAGAGGAACGATTCGCCCGACAATCTCGTGCAGTACCTGGCAGACAGCATCGCCTTCTCGCCCAGCCACTACGCGCTCTCGCCGGCGGGGACGGAGAGCTCGATCGAGTCCATCTCCGCCGCCGACCTGCGCCACTTCCGCGACACGCAGCTCGTCACATCGCGCATGCTGCTCGTGGTGGTGGGCAACGTGGAGCGGGCGCAGCTCGAAAGGCTCGTGCGCGGCACGATCGGAAAGCTCCCGAAGGGTGACTACAAGTGGGCTCCGCCCGAAGGCGTGGGCCCACGCCCCGGCGCGTCGGTACTGGTAGAGCGCGCGCTCCCTACGAATTACATCCAGGGCTACTACTCGGGCCCGAGCGCAACCAATCCCGACTACCAGGCGCTGCGCGTGGCCACGGCGGTGCTCACGGGCAGGATGTTCGCCGAGATCCGCTCGCGGCGGAATCTGACCTACGCAGTCGACGCCCCCTTCGTGGAGCGTGCCGTGGCAGCGGGCGGTCTGTACGTGACCACCACGTCACCTGACACCGTGCTGGTGCTCATGCGGCGGGAGATCTCCGACCTGCAGAACGGCCTCGTGGACGCCGACAATCTGCAGGTGATCATCTCGCAATTCATCACCGAGTATTTCCTGAACACGGAGACCAACGCCGCGCAGGCCGATTTCCTCGCGCGCGCACAGCTCTACCGTGGCGATTGGCACGCGGCCGACAGCTTCGCCGAGGAGCTCCGCCGCGTAACGCAGATGGACGTGCGCAACGCGGCGCGGAAGTACATGCATGGCGTCCGCTTCGCGTACGTGGGCGACACGAGCGACGTGTCGAAGGCGCTGCTCGACGCGTTCTGAGCGTCAGACTTCCTGCATCAGCTCCCGTTCGTAGGCGCTGAGCACATCCGCGCGACTGAGGATCCCCACCAACTTCGGAGTCGCCTCGCTCTCCACGACCGGGATCACGTCCAGCGCACGCGTGTTCATCTTGCGCAGCGCGTCGCGCAGCGAGTCGGTTGGTAGCACCACCTCGGTGGGCTCGGCGATGTCGGCAGCCATGAGCAGCGGGGCCAGTTCGCCGCGATCGAGCATCGCCTCGCGCAGCTCGGCGTAGGTGATCACGCCCAGCAGAATCCGATCCTCGTCGACTACGGCGAGAGTAGGGTGCCGGGTCCGCCCGGCCGCTGTGACGATGTCGGCGAGCGACGCTCCCGCCGGCACGGTGACGGGATCGGGCTCGAGCGCTTCCTTCGCCTGGATGCGGTGCATCAGCGCACGATCGGCTCCGTGCGCCAGATGCTCGCCACGCCGCTCGAGCCAACCGTCGTACAGTCCATACGGCGCGAAGCGGCGCGCCGTGGCATACGCTATCACCGAGACGAGCATGAGCGGCGGCACCAGCCCGTAGTCGTCGGTCATCTCGAACACCATGAAGATGGCCGTGATCGGTGCGCGGTTCGCCGCGGCCACGAGACCAGCCATCCCGACCAGTCCCCACGCGGTTGGATGCAGGCCGAAGTGGGGCAGCAGCGTATCAGCGAGCCGCCCCATCGAGCCGCCGAGCGCGGCGCCGATGAACAGCGTCGGCGTGAACACACCGCCCGAACCGCCGGAGCCGAGGGTGAGGTTGGTGGCTATGGTCTTCGCGAGCGTGAGTGCGAGCAGGAAGTACCAGGCCGTGCCGCCGAACACTTTCGTGGGGATCGCCAGGTGCCCGTTCCCCACGAGCAGCCCGCGAGAGAAGTAGACGATGAGCCCCACGGCGAGGCCGCCCATCACGGGCTTCAGCCACTCGGGGCCGGGCGCCCTCTTGAAGTAGTCGGCCGTGGAGAAAAAAGTGCGCGTGTAGAATGCGCCCCAGAGCCCGCACGCGATTCCGAGGAGCGGATAGAGAAGCAGAATGGCCAGCGGCCGGATCTCGCCGTACTCGGGAATCTGGAATGCCGGGTGTGAACCCAGGAAAGGGCGCACCGTGAGCGCGCCCGCCACGCTCGCGACGACGACTGGGCTGAAGGCGCCTATCGAGAAGGTGCCCAGCACTTCCTCCAGCGCGAAGAACGCGCCCGCGAATGGAGCATTGAACGCCGCCGAGATCCCCGCGGCAGCTCCGCATCCAGCGAGCACCTTGAGCCGCCGCGGCTGGAAGCGCAGCACACGACCGATGGCCGAACCGATGGCCGAACCGATGACCGCGGTTGGACCTTCGCTGCCCGCCGACCCACCGGAGCCGAGCGTCACCGCTGAGGCAACCGTGCGAATGATGGACGGCCTGAGGTGCACGATCCCGCCGCGCTTCGCCACCGCCAGCTTGAGCGATGCAACGTTCTGCCCGTCGGGGATCCGCCGTACCATCGCCCACGCCACCCAGAGGCCGAGCGCCGTGAGGAATGGGCGATACACCACGTGCGACGTGACTCCGACCTTGCTGCCCATCCAGACGATGAAGAAGCCGTAGGCGAGATCTATGAGATGATAGAAGCCCACGACGCCGAGGCCGCCCGCGATCCCGATGATCAGTCCGAACACCATCAGGAGTGCGCCCTCGTCCCAGTCGCTGCGCGCAATCAGCGTGACGATGCGCGCCCACGGGGCGCTCAGCCTGCTTATGATCGCGTCCTGGATCGGCGGGAGGCCCCGGATGGGCGAGCGCAGATGTCCGTGATGCTTCGCGGTCTTATCTGCGCGCGTTGCCGCTTCGTCCGCGCGCCCCGCGTCTCCCTCCTCGTTCACCACGCGCGCGCACTCCGCTCGAGCTCCTCGAGCAGGCGGAGGTAGCTGTCGTAGCGGTCGCCGCTCAATTCATTGGCCGCGACGGCATCGCGCACCGCGCACCCTGGCTCGGCGCGGTGCACGCAGTCGGCGAAGCGGCACTGCTCGATGTACGGACGGAACTCTATGAAGCACTCGTCGAGCTCTCGCGGATCGAGCTCCCAGATCCCGACCTCGCGCAGCCCGGGCGTGTCCACCACGAAGCCGCCCTCCGGATCCGGGAGTGGGTGCATCGATGCGCCCACGGTGGTGTGCCTCCCCTTGTTCACGGAGTGGCTGATCTCACCCACCCGCAGGTCGAAGCCGGGGTAGATGGCATTGAGCAGCGATGACTTTCCGACTCCCGAGGGCCCCGAGATGGCGGTGGTTCGCCCGTGCAGCGCGGCGGCGAGCGAATCCAGACCCCCACCCGTGATGATGCTGGTCAGATGCAGCGGATAACCAGCCCGCTCGTATGCGGCGAAGCGCGCGCGAACATCATCTTCCGAAGCCAGGTCGATCTTGTTGATCACGACGCGCGCGGGGATGTCGTTCGCGGCGGCGATGACGAGAAAGCGGTCGAGCATCCGCGGGTGCGGCTCGGGTGCGGCGGCGGCGAAGACGACCAGCACCTGATCCACGTTGGCCACCACCACCCGCTCGCGGTACTCGGTGCCGGGCGCGCGCCGGGCGAGCCGCGACCTTCGCGGGAGAATCTCGGCGATCGCCCACGCGTCGCCGCGATCGGACTGCTCTATGATGACTTCGTCGCCCACGGCCAGCTTGAGCGGCTCGCCGCCCCCGCCCTTCCCGGTCTGCTTGAGCCGACCGCGCAGCGAGACCTCGCGCGTCACGCCATTCTCATCGAGGGTGCGCCAGACCCCGCCGGTACCGCCGAGAACGACCACCTTCAGCTGCACATTCCGACCTGCGCGCTAGCTCTCACTCGGTCTCCTCTGCCCGGGGTGCATCTCCCTCGTCGTCTTCGTCGCGCATCACCTCCCACCACGGCCTCTCCGGCGCGGGGGCGTGCTCGCGTATCAGCCTTTCGAGTATCTCGCGCACTCGCTGCAGCGGCAAGTCCCC
>DASSOX010000133.1:0-7690 GCA_035700125.1 Gemmatimonadaceae bacterium | reverse complement strand
GCCGTTTACCGTCTGGCCAAAATGCGAACCCATCCATAACTTCGCTCCTCCCTGGCCGCCTCTGCCTCAGCCTGGTTGGCATTGCTGGACGGATGCCCTCCCCCACCAACCACTCCGCGACCACATGCGCAGGACATCGTACTTCTCGGTGCTCGTCCCTCTGCTCGTCATCGTCACCAGCGCGAGTGCCGCCGCCCAGAAGCCGCTCAAGGTCTACATCTCCGCCGACATGGAAGGGATCGCCGGCGTCGTGACGGGCGACCAGCTCGGACCCGCGGGCTTCGAGTACAACCGCTTCCGCGAATTCATGACCTCATCCGTGCTCGCCGCCATAGAGGGCGCGCGCGAGGCGGGCGCCACGGAGTTCGTGGTGAGCGACTCGCACGGCAACGGTGAGAGTCTGCTCATAGATCGCTTCCCGGAAGATGTGACAATCGTGCGCTCCTGGCCGCGGCCGCTCGGGATGATGCAGGGGATAGACTCCACCTTCGACGCGGTGCTCTTCGTCGGTTACCATGCCGCCACCACCAACCCGGCCGGCGTGCGCGCGCACACACTCTCCAGTGCGCACTACGCCGCGGTGAAGCTGAATGGGATCGCCGTCCCGGAGGGCGGGATCAGCGCGGCGATCGCCGGCCACTTCGGCGTGCCGGTCGTCATGATCTCGGGTGACAACGTCGCCGTGAGCGAGACTCAGCAGCTCGTCGATGCCAACATCGCCGGTGCCGTGGTGAAGCAGGCGATAGGCTTCCACTCGGCAGCCACGCTCACGCCGCAGGCCGCCGAGAAGATCATCCGCGCGCAGGCGAAGGCCGGCGTCGAGCGCCGGGCGACGATCAAACCGTGGGTGCTGAAGAAGCCCGTGCGCCTCGATCTCACCTTCAAGAATTATCGCCCCGCGGAAGTGATGGCACTCCTCCCCATCATCCAGCGGACCGACGCGCACACGATCCGCTTCGACGGGAAGGACATGCTCGAAGTGTCGCGGATGCTCGAATTCATCGGCGAGTACTCGTCGGATCTCACGCCGTGAGCGAAGTGGAAGCAGATGCGCGGCTTCGGCGGGATGCCGAGCTTCTCGCTATCCGGTGGAATGGACGCCGTGAGCCCTTTCCTGCCACGGCTGCGTCCCGCTCATCGCGCCGCGAGCCCGGGCTCCGCAGGCACGCTGGTGGGCCCACCGGGTACCACGAGTCACGCGGAGGTCCCGATCGAGGAGCGCGCCGCCGGGGTCCCCGGGGCCTGATCCGGGTTTCGGTTGGCATCGAGAATGCCAGTGACATCCCGGCCGATTTCAACCAGGCGCTGACGTCAGGCTGACCACGCACGCGTACCAGCGTGGCCGCCCTATTCCACCTGCACCCCCATTCACGAATCCATACATGGCTCTGCGAGAAGAGCTCGAGAGATCGGGCAACTGGTTGTTTCGCCACCGTAGCTATCTCCCGATCGTGATGCTCATCCCGATCATCGTTGCGCTGCGCGGCTTCCACTATCCCGATGGCCGGCACGACATGGACCTCGAGTGGGAGATGTTCTGTCTCGGGATCGGTCTGGTTGGGCTCGCGATCAGAGCGTTGACCGTGGGCTTCACTCCCGAGGGAACTTCGGGGCGCAACACCGCGGGCCAGGTTGCGGCATCGCTCAACACGCGCGGCATGTACGCGATGGTCCGCCACCCCCTCTACCTCGGCAACTACCTGATGTGGCTCGGCCCCGCGCTCTTCCCGCGCGTCTGGTGGGTGCCGGTGCTCCTCACTTTCGTCTTCTGGCTCTACTACGAGCGAATCATGTTCGCCGAGGAAGAGTTTCTCCGTCGCTCCTTCGGCGCGGAGTACGAGGAGTGGGCCGCCCGAACGCCGGCGTTCCTTCCGCGGCACATCCGGTGGGTTCCGCCAAAACTTCCCTTCTCCACGCGCAACGTGCTCAGACGCGAGTACTCCGGCTTCTTCGGCCTCATCGCTACCTTCGCGGTGCTCGAGGTGATCTCCGATTACGTCGCCACCGGCGGCTTCGAATGGGACCCGGTCTGGGCGGGAATCTTCGGCACGAGCCTGGTGATCTATCTCGTGCTCCGCACGCTCAAGCACCAGACACGCGTTCTGCACGTGAAGGGTCGGTAAACGACGGGACTACATCCCCTCTCGTACTCGCTGTTTACCCCGCGAAGGCCATGACCCTCATCCACGCTCGCGCCGGGGATGAGGGTCATGGCCTTCGCGACGATGACGGGGTTCGCTTACCGCGACGCCTCGGTGATCCCCGCGCGACGACGCGCGTCGGCGAGCACGGGGATGCCAGGGTCGCCGTCGGGCCAGCGGGTGGCCATGGCGCGAAACGCTTTCTGCGCGGCGTCGGAGTCACCCAGTCGCTCCTCCACGAGGCCGAGTCGGTAGGGAGCCAGCTCCCACCCGCGCTGCCCCTCCCAGCCGAACTCGATCCCCTTCCCCAGCGCGGTGTAGAGCTGCGCGGCCTCCACCAGGTTGCCGCTTCGTTCGGCGCCGTACGCCGCGGACTCCAGAACGTAGCGTGTGGAGTCGAGCTTGAGCGCGGTCGCGATGTGCGACTGCGCGTCGGCGAAGCGCCCCTCCGCTATCGCGATCTCGCCCTGGAGAAGACTCTCGGCCGCGCGATCGGCCCTGCTCCCGGCGTTCACGCGCGCATGCAGCGAGTCGAGAAGCTCCTTCGAACGCGAAAGCTTTCCCGCGCGCGCTTCGGCCTTCCCTATCCACGCGAGCATCGTGGGCTCGAGATACGAAGAGTGGAAGATCTTCCATACTTCGTCCAGCTCCGCGCGCGCACCGGCTTCGTCGCCGAGCGTGCCCACCACCAGCGAACGGCGCAGGCGATCGCGCGCCTCGCTCAACCTGTAGCCCAGCACTCTGTCGATGAGAATCGCCTCGGCCAGCTCCTGGGCGGCGGCCGTGTAGTGGCCGTGATAGGTGTCCAGATACGAGAGCGCTCGATAGCCGCGCGCCTGCTCCGCCGGCTGGAGCGCGAGCATCTTCTGAAAAGTCGCGCGCGCTTCATCGAGGCGACCCGCCTTCACCAGCGTGCTGCCGTACTCGATGTTGATCGTGCTCGACGTCTCGAACGACGGATCCACTGCGAAGGCGCGATGGTAGGCCTCCACGGCCCGCTCCGGCTGGCCGAGTCCTCCGTACGCGGTAGCGAGGTTGACGATGTCGGAGGCGTCGGTGCTGTCGGTAGCGAGGATGGACAGGTACGTGTCGCGTGCCTCCTCGAAACGCCGGGCGCGCAGGTAGGCGTAGCCGAGCTGGGAGCGCGCGCCGACATCGTTCGGGTAGCGGAGCAGGTACGCGGAGAGGATGGTGATCTGCTCGGCGCGGTCGCCGCGCCATCCCGCCACCTGCGCGCGCACCAGGAACTTCTCGCGATCGCTCAGTCGATCCATGAGCGACAGCGCGCGCTCGAATTCCGCTTCACCCGCGGGCCGGTCGTTGGTCCAGTAGAGCGCGGAGCCGAGCGCGGCGTGCGCCATGGCGAAGTTGGAATCGCGCGCGATCGCCGCCCTGTACAGCGTGATCGCTGACGCATACTCCGCGGTGTTGAACGCGCGCAGGCCGTCGGCATACAGCTTCAACGCCTCGAGCGAGCTGGTAGTGGCCAGCGGTAGCGGAGTGGTGCGGCGGTGCAGGGAGAGAATCGTCTCGCCGAAGCGGCGTCGAAGGGAGCGCGACAGCTCGTCGAGCGCGCGCAGAACATCGGAGCGCTTGTCCGCGCGCGTGCTCTCTATGTCGGCCACCTCGCCGGTACTCGCATCCACCACGCGCGCGGTGAGCACATAGGTGCTGTCGAAGCGGGCGATGGACGGCACCACTACGAGTCGTACGCCTGCGCGCTGCGCGATCTCGCGGCCGAGCGTCTCGTCTATGGCGGTATCGGCGCCCTGCTTCCCCATGAGAGCCAGCGTCTCCCGCACGCGAGCGCGCGAGAAGAGCGTGACGCGATCGGTCTGCATCAGCCCCGCGGATAGCGCTACCGGGAGTGAGCGGTCGAAGACCGTATCGCCGGTGGTGTTGTCCAGGTCCGTGACCAGTACCAGGTCGCTCTCCCGAGCGAGCGCTCCGCGAACGGGCGGCGTGCGAATCGCGGCGTAACCCACCACGGCAGCGACCACCACCATGCCGCCGACCATTGCCAGCCAGCGGCGTGGGCGCTCGAGAATGCCTTCTCGTTCGGCGTCCGATGGTTCTTCGCGCGCCGTGCTCGCCTCCGGAGACGCGGGAGGGAGGGCGGCGGGGGCGGCGGGTGCCGTGGGCGCTTCGCGCAGTCGCGCCGCAAGCGCGAGCACGGCGGGATCGGGCTCGCCGCCCAGCTCCTCCTCCACCAGCGCCTGGTGCACGCGGGCGTGCCGCAGCGCACCGGCGCGATCGCCCAGCGCGGCGAGCGACTCCATGAGGCGGAGAGCGTAGCGCCCGTTGAGCGGGTCCATGGTGGCGAGCCGCCGGTTCCAGCGCTCGGCAGCGGCCGCGTCGCCGGCTTGCACGGCGGCATCGGCGAGCGCTTCCAGAGCACCGCTCACGCGGCGGGCGATCCTCGCGCGCTCGTCTTCCACCCAGCGCTCGAAGTCCGGCAGTCCGGGGAGGAAGACGCCGTCGAGGAAAGGGCCGGCGTACAGCTCGGCCGCCTGCTCGAGCCGGCCGGCTTCGAGCGCCGCGTTCAGTTCCGCGATATCGCTGGTGATCAGCTCGCGCGCGAGACGCAGCTCCGACGAGCCGGCGATGATTTCCAGCCCACCCACATCGCGGCGTAGGGCATAGAGCGTCTGCGTGAGCGCGTGCCGCGAGCGCTCCTCGGAGCCCTCGGGCCAGAAGTAGAAGAGGAGCTTGTCGCGCGAGATCCCGAGATCGCCGCTCGCGGCGATCAGCGCGAGCAGGGCCAGCCGCCTTCGCGGCGGACTGGTGGCGAGCGGCGCACCGTCCGCATCCGTAGCGGCGAGCCCGCCAAGTGTCACGAGGCGAAGGACTTGGTGCGGCTGATAATCCGCTGAGGGCATGCTGATGTCCACGGCCTAGTTTCGCCCGCGACAAACGATCCGGCAAGCCGCGGCGCCTCCTTCTTCCGTCGCAGCCCCGGGCTTCACACGCAAGTCACTCTAGGTCGAGAGGAAAAAATCATGACATCTCCCACCGCCACGGCCAGCAGCACCGGGCTCGCGCCCAACGTCGCCGGCGCGCTCGCCTACCTTCTTGGCCCCATCACCGGGATTCTCTTCTTTCTCCTCGAAAAGGAGAACCGCTTCGTTCGCTATCACGCGGCGCAGTCCATCACGCTCGGCCTCCTCTGGATAGCGCTCTCGGTGCTCTTTTCGGTACTGAGCGGGATGCTCGTGATGGTGCCCGTGCTCGGCTGGCTGGTGGCATTGCTCCTCTCGGTGGTGTTCGGGCTGGGCGGTCTCTTCCTCTGGCTCTTCCTGATGTGGCGCGCATTCCAGGGTCGCGAGTGGGAGTCGCCGATCGCTGGTCCGATGGCCCGCAAGCTGGCGGGATGAGTCGATGAAACGAGCTGGTTCCGTGTCCCGTATTGCCCCGAAATTTCGCGAGGGCGGCCATTCGATGGACAGGCGTGAAGCGTTGCAGTGGATGGCGGGAGTGGCGCTCGGCGCTTCCCCGCTGGGGAGGGTATTGGGGCGTGGCGCAACGCGGGATCTCACGCGAGTGAGTACGACGCGGGCGACCGGCCGCGCGGGCAGCGCCGGCGTATCGGGCGTGCGACCGGCGGGGCTGGCGCTCGCCATCCAGGGTGGACTCGTCTTCACGGGCGGGGCGCTGCGAGCGCTCGCCGTTGGCGTCGCCGACGACGGCCGGATCCAGCTCAGCGAGACGCCGCTCCCGGCGGATCGGGTGATAGATGCGACCGGCCGGATCGTGGCGCCCGGCTTCATTGACATACTCGGCGACAATTCATCGAAGCCGGAGAAGAGCTACCTCACGTACGAGAAATACAAGCTCACCGACGGGGTGAGCACGGCGCTCCAGATGCACGGCGGCGCGGGAGACGTGGGCGCTTATCGCCGGCACTTCGACCCATTGCCGCACCACGTCAACTTCGGTACGTCAACGAAGGTGATGATCATCCGTAACAAGTATCACGACCGCGCGACCCGTCTTCGCAAGGTGGAGGATTCGCTCGACGCCGGAGCGCTCGGCGTGTCTCACAGTCCCGAGTACCAGCCCGACACCACCTTCGACGAGCTCGTGGACTACGGTCGCATGGCGAAGCGCTACGAGCGGCCGCTCGTGCTGCACCTGCGCTATTCGTCGAGCGCGCGCGAGCTGGACGGTGTGCGCGAGGCGGTGAGGGTGGTGGAGAAAACCGGTGTGCGGCTGCACATCGCGCATCTCAACTCCACCGGTGGGACATTCCACATGGAAGATGCGCTCGGGATCATCCGCGACGCGCGCTCGCGCGGGATGGAGATCACCTGCTGCGTGTACCCGTACAGCTACTGGGCTACCTACGTGTCGTCGGCGCGCTTCGGCCCGGGGTGGCAGGAGCACTTCCACCTGGATTACGGCGATCTCACGGTCGTGGGCACGGGGGAGCGGCTAACGGCGAAGAGCTTCGCGCACTATCGGAAGACGCCCGGAGTGCTCGTGGCGGTTCCACCGGGGACTCAGCCGCTGGCGCGGACCTTCGACCTGGCCATCCGCGAGGATTTCTGCATGGTGGCTTCGGACGGCGGGATAGAGCGCGAGGCGCACGCCAACTCGCATCCGCGCGGGGCGGGGTGCTTCTCCACCGCGCTGCGACACTCGCAGGACGTGGGGATCCCGATCACGCAGGTGCTCGCGGCGATGACCTCGCGGCCGGCATCGCTCGCGCGGCTCGACTCGCGGGGCGAGATCCGCGACGGGTACATAGCCGATCTCATCGTGTTCGACCCGCGGAGCGTAGACGGCCGCGCGACGGTAGCGAACCCCGACCAGTACTCGGCGGGGATAGACGCCGTGGTGGTGAACGGAAAGGTGAGCTACGAACCGGGACGGCCGCTCGGAATGAATGGAAGCCCGCAGTGGGCGCGGCCGGTGACCATGCAGGCGGAGCTGGTGGGGAAGGCGGGGTAGGGGCGAGAGAAGAAAGCAGAGAGCAGAGAGCAGAAAGCAGGAACGGCAAGGAAACAGGAAACAGGAAACAGGAACTGCAAGGAAGCAGGAAGCAGGAAGCAGTGAACAGCCTCGGGGCTGAGGGCCTTACCCCCGGGAGCCCGTACCTGCTTCCTGCTTTCCTCTCCCCTCCCCCCGAGGCGGTTCGCTGCTTTCTGCTTTCTGCTTTCTGCTTTCTGCTTTCTTCCTCATCACAGCACCCCGCGGTTTCCGTCGTATTATTCCCCGATATGCCATCCGACACTACCGAATCACCCGCCGCGACCGGACGCCCGGAGCCGGGCGAGTACGCCGACTACGCGAGGGCGGATATCGCGGCAGTCCCCGGTGACGACGCGATCGAGGCGCTGGCGCAGTTGCCCGAGCAGACTACCGGACTGTTCCGCGCGCTCGCGGAGCCGGCCGAGCGTGGCTTCGCCTACGCCCCGGGGAAGTGGGGACTCAAGACCGTGCTTGGTCACCTGATCGACGATGAGCGCATCTTCGTCTACCGGCTGCTCTGCGTGGCCCGTGGCGAGGAGGCCGAGCTGCCCGGGTTCGATGAGAAGCGCTACGCCACG
>DASSOX010000132.1:0-2653 GCA_035700125.1 Gemmatimonadaceae bacterium | reverse complement strand
TGGGCCCGAGTACACCCTACCCGAGCATCTCGAGCGCCTGCGTGAACGCGGACTCTCTGGTAAGCGATCGCTGGCGCTGCGCGAATTTGCCTTGGGGGTCGAAGGGCTCGAACGGTTCGTCCAGCGAGAGCCGCTCAGGCGCGTTCACGAGTGCGTCTTTGGCGTCCTCGCACTGGAGAGCGAGCCGGTCGATCCACGGCTGTGATCTCGCTGCCGACGGAGTGCCGTCGCGAGCGCCATCACCGCCTACACCGTGACGATGCCCAGCTCCCGCGGGAGCCCTCTCCGTCCCTCCCTGGTCACCCGCAGCGCGCGACCGCTCGCCATGCGGGCGAGCCACGGTCGCCAGCGTTTCGATAGCGTGCGCCACCGATGCGTTGGCCAGGCGGAAGTAGCGATGCCTCCTGTGCCGCTCGGCCACGAGCAGCCCTCCGTCCACCAGTCTCGCCAGGTGTGCTCGCTGTAGCTGGCGTTACGCCGGCGACGCGCGCCAGCTCTCCGGCCGGGAAGGAGCGACCGTCGAGTACAGCGGAGAGGATCGCCGCACGCCTCGAGTCCTCGAGGAGAGCGGCCACGCCGGCGATGTCGCAGGTTGCGGGCGGCGCCGCCTGGTGCTTCACTGCGTGCGTCGCCGCTACCGGTTCGATTCGATGTGCGGTAGCCATGCATTCAGCCTATGCGCGCGACACTTCGACAGAAAGCGAAGCGTCATGCGGGGAATTTTGGCGTCCGTTGATCTACGAATTCCGCCGCTGTTTCGGGCTCGGCGCTGAGCTGGGTAGATCCTTCCGCTCCGAGGCGCGGTAGCGTATCGGATCCGCCACCCCCACCTCCGCGAATCCCTTCAGCCGCAGCAGGCACGCGTCGCAATGTCCGCACGCCTCGCCCTCCGGCGATGGATCGTAGCAGCTCGACGTGAGCGAGTAGTCCACGCCGAGCGAAAGTCCGAGCGCGATGATCTCTGACTTCCGGAGATGGAGAAGCGGCGCATGGACCCGGAATCCACCGCCGCTCTCCATCGCTGCCTTCGTGGCGACATTCGCGAGTCGCTCGAAGGCATTCACGAACTCCGGCCGACAATCGGGATAACCCGAGTAGTCGAGCGCGTTGACGCCGATGAATATATCGCGTGCACCAACTACTTCAGCGAATGCTAACGCGAACGACAGGAAAATAGTATTGCGCGCGGGAACGTAAGTGATCGGTATCACTCCACCGATCTCTTCCTCACTTCGATCCTTCGGCACCGGAATGTCAGCCGTGAGCGCCGATCCGCCGAACGCGCGCCGGTCGATGTCGATCACCTGGTGGCGTCGAACGCCGAAGCGCTTCGCGACGTGCGACGCGGCGTCGAGCTCGATCGCGTGGCGCTGGCCGTAGCGGAAGGAGAGCGCCGACACTTCGTATCCGTCGCGTTGCGCTATCGCCAGCACGGTGGCGGAGTCGAGGCCGCCGCTCAGCAGGACGACTGCTGGAGATGCCGATACCTGTTTCATTGCGGCTGTCTCGTTCATTGCACTCAGTGCTCGTCGGCTGAAGACTTGGCTGTACCCGGCGCGAGGCACGGGCGAGCGGTGGACGGGCCGCTCACGAACGTCGCACCAGAGCACTCGCCATCAGTGTGACGGTTACACGACCGGCGACCATCTCCACTTCCCCCTGTTGCGCCTGAACCAGCCGCGTCGCCATGACTGGCTCGAGTCCATCGAGCGGCCCGCCGGAATAATTCAGATCGATGCGCACTCGTGTCTTCTCGCCCGACACCTTCACCAGCAACTCGGTGGAGCTCTCCGCACGGTCGATCACGGCCACGAAAAGCGCGGTGAGTGCCTCGCCCAGAAAATAGCGGTCCGCGGCAACGAACGGCGATAATGGCGGACGGTCGGCGGCCACCTTCACCTCGCGCTCCTCGCCGCGGGCCGCCGCGATGGCCAGCACCGGCTGCAGGAGATCTCCGAGCCTCACCGCCTCGCGCTGGAAGGTGATGCGACCGTGCTCGAGATCCAGGATCCGCTGGAGATGCCGCGACGCGAGGTCGATCCGGTCGGCCGCCGCGCTTGCCGCCTCCAGCAGCTCCTCCTGATTCTCGTTCAGGTCGCCGAAGTGGTTCTCGAGCAGGATGTGGAGTGGAAGCTGTACCTCGCCCGTGGAGCGTGAGAGCGTATTGGCCACGGCATCGAGGAGTTTCACGCTATCGTGTGACATACCACCCATGTCTCGAATTCAGCCCGCATGGTTCTGCTGCGGGGAGACCACCAGCACGTCGATTCCAAGCTCGTTGTTGACCAGATCATCGATCACCGAACCGTGACGAAAGTGGTACCAGCGCGAGCGCGTGGTCTGCCCGACGATGATCAGCGACGCGCCCTTCTCCAGCGCGAAGTTGCACAGCGCCGCGGCGACGTCGCTCCCCTCGAGCTTGACCACCTCGGCGCCGAGCGACTGGGCGAGCTGGATGTTATCGACGAGCCGGCGCTGCACGGTGCTGTCGATCCTGTCGGCACGCTCCTCGGGCGTCTGCACGTAAACGCAGTACCAATCCGAGTTGAGGCGGCCGGCGATGCGGCTCGCCGTGCGAAGCAGGCTCGCCGTGCGCGGCGGGTCGCTCGACATGGCCACCACCACCCTTTCAGTCGCTACCGGCGTCTGGGAC
>DASSOX010000131.1:0-22740 GCA_035700125.1 Gemmatimonadaceae bacterium | reverse complement strand
GTTTACTGCAGGTTATCCGTGTCCCGAATGAACTTCGCCACGTTGTCGTGCAGCTCCTTCAGCACCGGCACGCGCACGTACACCATGTGGCCCGACTCATAGAAGGCGTAGTGGATGTTTTTCTGGAGGTCGGAGGGCATGGGGAGGTGCTTCATCTCGTAGATGCCCTCGAAGAACGGTGTGGCAAGATCGTAGTAGCCGGCGTTGAGCATCACCTGCAGCGTGGGGTTCTGCTTCATCGCGGCGGCGAGATCGGGCATCACGTTCGCCGCGCCGCGGCCGCCGAAGCGCTGGCCCGGCGCGCGGTGCGACATGTCCCAGGGGCGCACGTCCCCCGAAGGACGATAGACACGATCCTTTCCGAAGCCGAGCGTCTTGCGTACGTAGTCGTTGAAGGTCGCGATGTACGCCGACGATATCGCGGCCGACTGCGGGTCGTACTCCGACGTCTGGCTCAGCGGATCCATGCTCGGTCCGCTGTAGCGGGTATCGAGGCGTCCCGTGCTGAGGTCGCTGTCAGCCAGGAGCTCGTGCTCGAACTCTCCGCCGGTCACGCGCAGGTCGGCCTTCAGCAGATAGTCCACCGGGAGCCCGATGTAGCCGTGCAGCTTCTGCGCGACGGCCTGTTTTTCGGCCTGCGTGATGTCGGCGCCCTGCGCGAGCGCGTGCATGTAATCGCCCAGCGCGAACTTCTCTACTTCATCCAGGAATGGCTGCAACTGCGCGGGCTTGCTGGGGAGCTTCCCGTGATACCACGCCGTGGCCGCGTAGGTGGGAAGCGCGAGTGCGTACGCCTGATCCACGCCGGGGTTGCCGGTGGGGTTGTCCACGCTGTTGGTGAAGGAAAGGATCTGCGAGAGGAGAATCACTCCGTTGAGATCCACATTGTGCTCGTTGCCGAGCATGTTGGCCAGCACCGCCGAGCGCGTGGTACCGTAGCTCTCGCCGAAGAGATACTTGGGGGAGTTCCAGCGGCCGTACTCCGAGAGGAACTTCATTATGAACGCCGAGAATGCGCGTGCATCCTGGTCCACGCCGTAGAAGAACTTGTTGGCGTCCTTTCCCTTGATGCGTGAGAAACCGGTGCCCGGCGCATCGATGAATACAAGGTCGCTCGCGTCGAGCAGACTGTACTCGTTGCTCACGAGGTCATAAGGTGCGGCGTGTGTGTGCGCGCTGTCGTTGACCACCACGCGCTTCGGCCCGAACGACCCCATGTGCAGCCACATGGACGCCGAGCCCGGGCCTCCGTTGTAGAGGAAAGTGACGGGACGCTTCTCACCCGCGTTCCCTTTCCTGAAGTACGCTACGTAGAACATGCTCGCCATGGGCGCGTTCTTGTCGGTCGGGTCCTCGTTCAGATTTTCCTGGTCGAGCACCAGCGTACCGGCTATGGCGGTGTACGGTATCGCCTCCCCCTCCACCGTCACCGTACCCTGACTCGTATCGGCGGTCTCCGTGAACTCGTCCGGCGAGGGCGGCTTCCCCCTGGTGGAGTCCACCTGCTGCCGCGAGGGCTGCGGGCGATTGCGAGTCTGTTGGGCCTGGCTACACGGTACCGTTACTGCGAGCAGCGCGACGGTGCTGAGGTACAGGAGTTTTTGCATGGGATGCCATACGATTCGGGTTGACGCGACAATGGCTCCGCGGCGGCCAGCGCCGCCATCGCGGCCCGGCATCCGCGGGTCTCGTTACAGGAACGTAGTGGCGCGACGCAACGTTGGGGCGGAGGAAATTACGAGTGCGCTTCCCGCCCCGATCAGGTACCACCCGGCTCGCTGGAGGGGCGCGCCTTACCTCCTTCCCCGGCGCTTCCTCCCCAACGCTCTCGGAGCAGCGCTGCCTTGAGCGCGCCGCGCTCGAGGAGAATTCCCGGATGGGAACGGAGCAGCGTGGCCGCCAGTCCGATCGCGGCGCCCCACCTTCCGGCATCGATGAGCTCGTGTATCCGGGTGACCACCTGCTCCGAGTAGACCGCCCGCGTCCGCCGCATTCCGCGCAGGCGAGCGGCTTCGTGCGCGGCGTTCCGCCGCGTGGCGACGCGCCTCGAGCGCTGCACCCTGATGATGGCCGCCAGCATCCCCGCGGCATCGCCCGAGATGTTGTTTCCGTGCCGCCTCCGCTCGCCCACCGGCTGCTGATGAAGAACGAAAGGAAAGTGCTCGGCCAGTCGAAGGTCGATATCCCAGTCTTCCGCTCTGCGGAACGACACGTCGAAACCGTTCGCCGCCTCGAGCGCCGATCGCCGGTAAATCGTGCTCACCGGATAGATGAAGCAGTGGTCCACCAGCATGGCGGCGTATGGATCTTCGTAGGCGGGGTACGGCCGCCAGGGTTGGAGGAGCGAGCCGTCGGCAGCGATCGTGTTCGTGCCGCCCGCAGCAAAGGCGCATTCGGGGCGCTCGCGCAGACGCTTCTCGCCGAGCTCCACGGCCTCGGGGAGGAGCCGGTCGTCGGCGTCCAGGAATATCAGGAACTCGCTCCTCGTAGTGCGCAGCCCGGTATTGCGAGCAGCCGAGGTCCCGCCGTTCCTCTGCCGCACATATCGCACGGATGGATAGCGCGCCGCCACGGCCGCCACATCCTCTGTGGACCCGTCGTCCACCACGGTTATCACGGCCGCAGCGCGCGTCTGTGCCAGCGCGCTCTCTATCGCTTCACCGAGATAGCGAGCGTGGTTGTAACATGGGATGACGATCGCTGTGCCGCGGGACATTGCGGCGCTACTCATGGTGTGCGTTCATCCATTTCGCATCGACGAGGCCGGCACATCGAGTGGTACCGCGGTGATCGGGAGTACTGGCGCCCCGGCCGGTGGCTGGCGGACAATGTCAGTCGCACCGGCCGGCGCTGCGATCTCGTTCTTCGTTGCGAGCAGCAGCACGGGGGAACCCCAGCGAGTGCGAAGTCCCATACCGCCCAGCAGATTTTCGGCGCGCATGGATGCCGCGGGATTACCGACCATCCTGTGCAGCGCCATGGGCAACACCATCTCGCCCGCCTCGACTACGGGAGTGGCGCCGAGCGAGTGCAGATGACCGATGACATCGCGCCGGTCATAGAGGAAAAACGGGCGCGTATTCCCCTCCACACGCATTTTGAGCCGAAACAGCCGCCCGGCCAGGCGCTGGACGCCTCCCAGGATGGGAAAGTCCACAACGAGGTAGCGGCGCGTCACGCGGAGCAGCTCGGCGAGCAGCTCGCGCCAGCGACTGACGTGCGCCATGAGGCGCAGCGCCATTACCAGATCGAACGAGTCGTTCGCAAACGGAAGCGCGAGCATTGACGACGTGCAACTGCTGATGCGCCCCGGGTGCGCGTTCGCAATTGGCGCGAGGCGCTCGAAGCAGTGACTATCGCTCCCGTGCACGACTACGTCGTGGCCGCGAGCGAGCACCGCGTCGGTAGTCTGCGCGTGACCGCCGCCCACGTCGAGCACGCGCAGCGGAGCTGCGCCCATGGAGTCGAGCATGCGATCCAGACACTGCGCCTGGCGGATGAGGGCCACTCGTCCACCACCGGTGAAGCGGCGTGCGTACGCGTCAGATGCTGTGTGAATGTCCGGGCTATCGGTGTCGTGCTCGAATCCGCGACCCGCCACTACAGCCGACGATTTCATGGCCGCAGCCAATGCAAGGGACGCGCCGACCGAAATGAGCGGTCTCTACCGCATCGCGCGCACGAGTCATGCAAGACGATCGGGCGCCGGACGATGCCGGCATTCGACGAACGGTGAGAGCGCACGCGCGCCGCTGCCCCAGCTCCGAAAGCCAGCTGCCACTTCGCCCATGATCCGTCCAGCACTCTCGGTTGTCGTACCACTCTACAACGAGTCAGAGTGCGTAGCGCCACTCGTGAACGCGGTGCATCGCGCGCTCGCCGATGAGCGCGAGTGGGAGCTTGTGCTCGTAGACGACGGCAGCTCCGACGATACAGCACGGATCGCGGCGCGGATAGCGACGAGCGACGAGCGGGTTCGGCTCGTCCGGCTCGCCAGGAACTACGGTCAGACGCAGGCGATGCAGGCCGGCTTCGATCACGCACGTGGGGATGTGGTGGTGAGCATGGACGGTGATCTGCAGAACGACCCGGAAGACATCCCACGTCTCCTGGAGAAGCTCGATGAAGGCTACGACCTCGTGGCCGGATACCGCGTTCGCCGCCAGGACAGGTTCGTCACGCGCAAGGTGCCCTCGTTCGTCGCCAACCGTCTCATCGCCTGGCTCACCGGAGTACGCGTGCGCGACAACGGCTGCTCGCTCAAGGCATATCGCCGCTCCATGCTCGAGCAGTTGCACCTCTACTCCGATATGCACCGCTTCATCCCCGCGCTCGCGGCGGCCACCGCGCAGGCGAGCATCGTGGAGGTTCCCGTGCGTCATCATCCACGCACACACGGAACGAGCAAGTACGGGCTGTCGCGAATCCTGAAGATCCTGGCCGATCTTCTCACCATCAAGATGATCGCCTCCTTCCGCGAGCGGCCGCTCCTGATGTTCGGACTGGGTGCGTTGGCGGCCGCACTCCTCGGCGGCTGCTTCGCCGCGAGCTGGCTGGTGATCTTCGCCACCTCGACGACGCCGCTGCAGTACGACATAGCCGAAGCGTACGTGCTTCCCGCCTGCTCGATACTCTGGGCAGCGCTCGCGTGCTACCTCCTTCTTCTCGGTCTGGTGGGCGAGGAAGCACTCCAGAACTCGCGCGAAGCGGGCTACGAGGACATCGGGGCTCTTGCCGCCGGGGGCATCGAGTGATGCGCTCCAACGCGCTCGAATTCCCTGCGCCGGATGCGCGCGCGGGAACCGTACCGGCGGATCGCGTTGGCTCTGCGACGAGCGAACAGCGCGGGCGGACGCCCGATGTCACGCTTATCATGACCGTGGTGGAGCGTCCGGAGACGCTCGACGAGCTGTATTCCGAGTATGCGCTCGCGCTGCGCTCCGCGGGCTACACCTTCGAGGTGATCATCACCGCCGAACCGTTCTACCGGTCGCTTCTAGCACCGCTCGAGGCCGTGGCAGCCGATGGAGAGCCGGTCCGGATCATCGGTCCGGCGCGCACCGTGGGCGAGACCGCGCTTCTGCGGCTCGGCATAGAGAAGAGCCGCGGCCGGATCATCGTTGCCGTACCTGCGTACCGGCAGGTGAAACCCGAGGCGGCCACGGAGCTCATCGCCGCCGTTGAAAATGGTGCCGACCTCGCCGTCGCATGGCGCTGGCCGAGGCGCGACGCGCTGATCAACCGTGTCCAGAACCGTGCGCTGCACCTCGTGACCGGCCGCCTGGCGCACAGTCGCCTGCACGACGTGGCGTGCGGACTGCGTGCGGCCAGGGGCGACGTGCTCCGCGAGATCCCGCTCTACGGCGACTTCGCGCGATTTCTCCCGCTCATCGCTCTGCACAGGGGCTACCGCGTGGTGGAAGTGCCCGTGGCGCAGCACGTGAACGATCTTCGCGGCCGCCTCTATCGCCCGGGCGTCTACCTTCGGCGCCTGGTGGATCTGCTCGGCCTCTTCTTCCTCCTTCGCTTCACCGAGAAGCCGCTCCGCTTCTTCGGGCTCATAGGGAGCGTGCTCGCGCTGCCGGGACTGATCATCACTGCCATCCTCGGGATCGAGCGGATCGCCGGTCACGCGATCGGCCATCGGCCGTTGCTGCTCCTCGGCGTGCTGCTCATCACGCTCGGCATCCAGGCTATAGCACTGGGGCTCATCGGCGAGATGATCGTGCACTTCAGCATCAACGGCCGGCGCAGCTACCGCCTCTTCGCTACGGCGCCTGCGATCGGGGCCGCGGCGACGAGCGATGCTCCGCCCGTCGTGGACGACATGCTGATGGAGGTGGAAGTGGCGGAGCCGCCGCGGCGGCGAGCGGACTGACTCCCCGGTCCATCACCGCACGCGCAGCACCGGGCACTCGGCACCTTTGACCGGCTCCGGCGTACTCCAGCGGTAAACCCTGAAGGCCCACCGCTCATCCACCGGCAGCCGCTCCATGTGCTCGGCGATGAAGTCGGAGGTCGCGGGCGGCACCTGCCAATCCACGCGCCATTGTGCTCCCTCCACTATCACGAGGCCACTCGGCTCGCAGCGCATGAGCCGCCGCAGTGCATCCGGAGTACTGATAACGGGGAGATCGTACTTGGGCTGGATGGAGAACTGCGGCGCGTCCTCCCCTATGTCGTAGAGTTGCGTGGCCGACATCTCGATGTCCTGCCGCCCTATGAAGAAAAGAGGCTTGAGCTCGGCCGAGCTTACCACCACCGCCGCGCTGTCGGCGAGCCGCTTCAAGGTGGGCGCGGCCGCGCTCCAGTCGGGGTAGCGCGGGTCTGCCGCGGGGCGTGGACCGCCCGCGTGCGCCACGCGCGAGAGGGTGTTGGCGACGCCGTTGTTTCCCACGGCTGCGAAGAGCGCGGTGCCCACGAGGAACGCGTTCGAGAAGAATCGCACGAGGCCAGGCGCCGCTGCCGTGCGCGGAAATAGCTCGGCAGCCAGCCACCCCAGCCATCCGCGCAGCCAGGGGATGACCTGCGCCACCGCGAGGCCTGTGAGCGCGAAGAACATGGGCATCACAAAGGCGAGGTAGCGCCCACCCTTCATCCCGCCGAAGGAGAGCACCAGGAACACCACGCCGAAAACCACCGCGCACAGCGCGGCCGCGCGACGCGCCTTCACCAGTGCGAGAAGGATCACCACCGGGAAGATCGTCCAGATAGTCGGGTAGGTGCCCTGCAACTGCCAGAAGTAGTAGGTGAAGTTGTCGCGTTCGTCCATCGCCCAGAGATCGGCGTGGCGATAGATCTCCCATGCGGCTCCCACCATTCCGCTTCTCGTCGCGATCAGGCCGACCAGCGCGATCGCCAGCGCTCCCACGATCAGCGCGGCGGCCACACGCCGATTCCCCACGACGCGCCGCGCCAGGTGGCGCGACGACCCCGCGGCCACCATCCCCGCGAGCCAGAGTAGCACACCGAAGATCCCGATCGCGGTTATGAGCTGCAGCCTGAAGGCAACCAGGAACGACAGCACGGCTCCCACCCCGAGGAGCACCATGGTGCGGCGCGAGCGTTCACGCACCACAGCTTCGTAGCAGCACACGGCACCCACGAAAAAGAGCAGGCACTGGAGCGTGTAGAAGCGCACCGACTGCGAGATCCAGATCTGGAAAGGTGCGATCGCGAATAGAAGAGCGGCCGTCCATGCGGCGGTGCGACCCGCCACCGAGCGCACCCAGATGAAGAGCGCGAGCGCCAGCGCGACGCCGGCCGCCACGGCCGGTATGCGCCCCACTACCATCGTCTCGCCGAAGAGCCGGAACATCGCGGCCACGATGTACGTGAACAGCCACGCTCGCGTGTACGGCTCGCCGCCGTTGATCTGCAGAGTGCCGTCGCGGAGGAGCGATTGTGCCGCGAGCACATGGTTCATCTCGTCGACCCACGCCGGGTGATCGAGCCCGATCAGCCGTACGCCGATCGCTATCGCGGCCAGGAGAGCGAGCTCCCCCACGAGGACCAGTCGCGAGCTCGCCACGCCGCTCTTCACCGCCCGATCCGATTCACGAACTGTGGTATACGGCCGCGTCGTGCCAATGCCGGCAGTCATCGCGAGGGCTCCTTCTCCAGAGTCAGCAGGAGCATGTGTCCGGCGCTCCATGGGATGGCGGCATCGAGCCGGGTGATGGAACGCATAACGGGCGTGAGCAGGGTGAATGCACGGCCCGCACCCTTCTTCACGTCGTCGCCGGCCACGATCATCCCCTTCGGCGTGGACCTCACGCGCCCGCGCGCCGAGCGGATGTACGCCCAGTTGAGGAGCGTGTCCAGCGAGTGTGAGAAGAAGCGCGAGTAGCTGCTCGAGTGCAGCACGTGGATTCCCGGCGGAAGAAGCGACTCCAACCCTGCGCGCGTATAGCCGGGTCGCAGGTGACCATGCCAGGCATCGGTGAGGCCGATGGCGTGCCGCACTCTGGGGAGTACGCTCCAGCGCGTGAGCCGCGGCACGTTCACGACCGCGTGGCCGCCAGGCCGCAGACAGCGGGCCACCTCCTCCAGGAGCGCTCGATCATCGTCGACGTGCTCGAGGAGATCGATCACCACCACCAGATCGAAGGAGCTCGTCGCGAAAGGGAGGTGGCTTCCATCGAGCTCGTACGCGTGCTCACCCACCATCCGTTCGATCATCGCCACCGCCTCGCGTCCTAGCTCCGCGCTGCTCCAGCATCCGCCGCGCTCGCGGAGGAGCCAGCTGATGGTTCCATTGTCGGAGCCGAGGTCGAGCGCATCGTGGAATGGCGGCAGCTCGTCGATGGCCGAGGAGATCGCGCGCCACTTCTGCTGTTTGAGCGCGGACGCGCGGAAGAGCGAGAGCTGCGACTCCCGGAAGGCCGCGTCGCTGCTCACGCGCACCTCCACCAGTAGGCGCCGCGTACGCGTGCCAGCTCGTCGGCGGTTCGCGCCTCCGACCAGCCGAGCTCCGCCGCGGCCAGCTGCGCGGCCGCCGAGAGCTCCGCTTCGCTCGGCATCCCCGCGGTTCCGAGCTCGCTTCGTCGGAGAACGATGTCGTCGAGGTGGAGCGCCATCTCGTGGCGGACGGCGTGCGCGATCTGCGCACCGATCACCCCGCTCCCCGGCGCGAGCGGTATGGCGAGGGAGGGATCCTGGCGCGCTATGGCAGCTACCTCGGTGGCGAGCGAGCCATAGAGATCACGATCGAAGCTCACCGCTGGCGCGCCGGAGGCGCAGCAGTCGTGGGAGACTCGGTCCGCGGCAGGGTGAGCGGCAGAATCTTCGGCGCCTTCGACTGTTTCGCCGCCCGCGATCGGCCGCCGGTCGGTGCCGCCGGGCCGCACGGGAAGGCGGAGCTTCGCCTGACAGAGGTCCACCGCACGCTCGGCCACCGCGCGCGCGGTCGTCCACTTCACACCCAGCATCGAGACGATTCCGTCGATGCCCCACGCCGCGCACCAGTCCACGACAGCCGAGCGGTCGCGCAACTTCACCGGGAGATCATCGGAGCTCTCCGCGGGCAGGAGTCCACAGTGCACGAACTCCACCTCGCGGCGCTCGAGCGAGATGCCGGGTAGCGCCGCATCGAAGAGCTGGACCAGGCGCTCCACGTCCACGTCATCGCGCGGATCGCCGGAGAGCTCCGCATGATGATAGGTGGTGCCGAGCATCAGGCGGTCGCGCCAGGGCACGGCGAAGAGCATGCGTGGCTCGTTGGGATGCGGGAACGCCACGGCCGCGCGCGGGGGATGGATCGGCGCGCGCACCACGATGTTGCAGGCACGCGCGAGTGGGGCGCGTGTGATCGAGCCCTGCGCGAGAGGGGCTTCCGTGATCCGGGTCTGCGGAATCGACGACTGCGCGATCGGCTGGTTGGTCCACGGCCCTCTCGCGTCGAGCACGAGCCGGGTGCGGATGGTGAAAGGACCGCACTCTTCACCGATCACGTCCACCGCTATATCGGCATCTCTGGGCGTTAGCGACCGCGCTTCCACGTACGATGTTGCCACCGCTCCCGCATCGACCGCCGCGCGCAGCACGCCCATCATGAGGCGCTCGGGACTCCGGATCAGCGCGTCCGTCCATACCGCCCCGGCACGCCACCCGGATTCCAGCGGCTCCACGAGCCGAGCAAGTGCATCGCCTCGCACGATTCCACCCACGCTCATCTCCGGCGCGCGCTCGCTACCTGCGCGTCGCGCGCGGCGCCGCGATTCCGCTCGATAGAACGCCAGAGCCGCGCCCATCAACGTGCTCCCTCGTGTGAGGCGATGGCCGGCCTCCATCACGCACGGGAGCGGCCGTACGAGGTGCGGCGCGATGCGCTGAAGCGCGATCTGTTCGTCGAGCGATGCGCGGAGAGCGCGCAGATCGGCGTTGCGCAGATGCCGGAACCCGCCATGCGCGATCTTCAGACTGTTGGACGATGTACCGCCCCCGAAATCGCCGCGCTCCACGAGTGCTACGCGGAGGCCGCGAAGCGCCGCATCCCACGCCGCGAAGGCGCCGTGCACGCCTCCACCGATCACGAGGATGTCGAAACGCTCGGCGGTGAGCGCCGCGATGTCGCGCTTCACCGCGCGGCCACCCCGCGCTCCGCGCCATGCTCACCCGCCAGCAGCGCGTCGTAGCCAGCCAGCAGCTTGCGGCGGAACTCCTCCGGCGAAAAGGAGCGCCGCACGAGATCCCGTGCCCTGAGAGCGCGGTCGGCGAAGGCGGACGGCCGTGCCATCACTCGCGCGATGGCATCCGCGAGCGCTTCGGCGGTCGGCGCACAGAGCAGCGCGGTGCGATCGTCCAGCAGTTGGGTGTGCGCCGGGATGTCGGTGGCGACGATGGGTACACCGGAGTGCATGTACGTGTAGAGCTTTAGCGGCGTGTTGATCCCTTCGCGTCGCGGCGATACCAGCACCGTGGCTATCGCCATCAGCTCCGGAAGGAGTTCGGGCGGCTGCGCTCCAGCGAGAGTCACCATCGCCCCGTGCGGGTGCGTCGCGAGCCTCTCGCGCAGCGCTGCGACTTCCCTGGCGGTGCCACCCACGATGAGGATGCGCGCTCCGGGGATGCGCTCCGCCAACGACGGCAGCGCATCCAGGAGGAGATCCACACCCTGGTAGCTCGCGAGATTCCCGGTGTATACGGCGAGCGGCCCTGGCCCGAAACGGGCAAGCAGTTCGCGCTCCACCTCGGGGTTCGGCGTCCGTAGCGACTCGGCCAGCGGCACGTCCTCTATCTGCACCACCGGCAGTTCGCTGGCGCTCTCACGCACGCGCTCGGTGAGCGCGCTGCACACCGTGATGGCGAGCTGCGAGGAGCGCAGCGCCGTGGCTTCGAGCGAGCGTGCGAGGGCGAGGAGGGGCCGCGCGCGGAGTACGCCCGACGACGCGAGCTGGTCGGAGAGCGAAGAATCGAGATCGTAGATCACGGGCATCCTCCTCAACCGGGCGAGCGGGAGGGTGAAGAAGATGGATTCCTCCACTGCGTGCACCACGTCGAAGCGGCGCGTGAGCAGGAGTCTCCATACCCTGAGCGCCAGGAGCGCATCGAGAACGACCTTGCGCAGCGAGAAGCCGATGGACACCTGATTCATCCAGCGCACGCTGAGCGAACGATGATGCACCAGCCCCTCCACTCGTACCGGATCGCCGATCGGGTAGGTGGCCAGATGCACCTCGTACCCTGCGCCGCAGAGTGCGCGCACCATCTGCAGTACGTTTATCGGAGTCCCGCGCAGCTCGAAGAAGGGCTGTGGAGACACCAGCAGTATGCGACGCCCGCGTCTGCCCACCGGCCGCCCCTCACGCCGGGCGCGAGGCCGTGAGCCAGGCGGCGAACTCCTCGAGCCCCCTGTCGAGCGGAGTGCGCGGCTCGTAGCCAAGAAGGCGCGATGCCTTGGCCACGTTCGCCCACGTAAACGGCACGTCTCCCTGCTGAATCGGGAGCGACTCCACCTCGGCACGCTTCTCGAGTACGCGCTCCAACCCGCGAACCAGCTCGGAGAGCTTCACCGGATGGCCGTTCCCCAGATTGAACACCTCGTACTGCGTGCCCTCGTACTCCATCGCGGCTCTGATACCGGAGACTATGTCGCTCACGCAGGTATAGTCGCGCATCGAGCTGCCATCGCCGAAGAGAGGAATCGGCAGTCCATCCATGATTTTCCGCGCGAACTTGTGGATTGCGAGGTCGGGGCGCTGCCTGGGACCGTACACGGTGAAGAAGCGGAGCGCGACGAAGCGCATCCCGAACAGTCTGCTGTACGCATGTCCCAGCAGTTCGCTCGACACCTTGGAGCTCGCGTAAGGACTTATCGGCATGAGCACCGCTTCGTCCTCGGACCACGGAAGGTGCGGGTTCACCCCGTAGACGCTGCTCGAAGATCCGAACACGAACTGCTTCACCTTCCAGCGCCGCGCCAGAGCGAGCATGTGATGGGTACCGCGGTTGTTCACATCTTCGTAGAGGAGCGGCTGCTCTATGGATGGCCGCACGCCCACGCACGCGGCGAGGTGCACGATCACGTCGTACTCACCGTCCAGGCGCCGCTCGAGCGTCTCGAGATCGCGGATGTCCGCCTCGACCAGGGAGTACGAATCGTGATCGAGCTGGCGCTCGACGTTCTGCCGCTTGGAGGCGGGGTCGTAGTAGTCGCTGAAGCAGTCCACCACCGTCACCCGCCAGCCGTCATCGAGAAGACTGTCGGCCAGATTGCTCCCGATGAAGCCCGCCCCTCCAGTGAGTAACATGCTCTTCGTCACGATGCTCTCCGCTCGTTGCCCTCCAGGAGCGTGAGGTAGATCCGCTCCGTGGCTCTCGCCGACTCCCTGATGTCGAAGCGCTCCAGCGCGATCCGGCGACCCTCCGCGCCCATGCGCTCGGCGCGACCATCCACACTCAGCATTTCCAGCACCGCGTCCGCCATCGCCTCCGGGCTCGCGCGCGGCACCACTCGTCCGCTAACGCCATCGGCCACTATCTCCGGAACGCCTCCCACCGCCGTCGCCACCACCGCCCTTCCGGCACGCATCGCCTCCATCAAGGGAAGCGGCGCTGCCTCGCTGTCGGACGGCATCAGGAGGAGATCGCCCAGCGCGAGGATCGCGTCGATGTCGGGGCGCCAGCCGAGCATCCGGACGTGCGTCGCGAGACGACGATCGCCCGCTATCCACTCTTCGAAGTCCACGCGCCTCGGGCCGTCGCCTACCAACAGGAGAAGTGCATCGGGCCACCGATCGAGCACACGCGGCAACATTCTCAGGAGATGCTCCTGCCCCTTCCCCGCCACCAGCCGCCCCACGTTCACCAGCAACGGACGCGCCCCGTCGGGAGTGATCTCGGCGCGCAGCCGCGCCAGCGCATCCGCCGACGGCGCGGCGGTGCCCGACATCGCGAGCCCCGGATAGACCACGTCCGTCTTCCACGCTGGGAGCCCGTGCACGTTTACGTGCGTATCCTTCACCGCCTGCGACACCGCGATGACCCGGCTCACCACCCATCTGTCCATCGCCAGACGCACCACCGGTGTGATGGTCCGCAACGGTGCGCGGATCACGCCGGGGCGCTCCGCCCCCCGCTCGGCCAGCCAGTGCAAGGAGCTGACCACCGGTACGTTGCAGGCACGCGCGGCCAACCCCACCAGCGTGCTGTCGAGGGAGTGGTTGGTGTGGACGATGTCTATCTGGTTCTCGCGGATGTAGCGTGCGATCCGCCGGAGCGTCGCGAGCGTCGAGGCGTGGCCGCGATGCTCGAGAAGCACCGGCGCCACGCCCGCGCGCCGGTACTCGCTCTCCAGCTGGACATCGGGAAGTACGAAGCAGACGCGGCTCTCGAAGCGCGACTCATCCAGCGCCTGCACCATCCGGAGGAGATTGACCACGATCCCGTCCACGCGGAGACTGCGCACCGAGTGCAGCACGCGATATCTTCGGCGTCCGGTATGCTCGTCCGCCATCATGGGGCATCTCGGTAGATGCGCGCGATGCGCTTTATGAGCGCGGCCTCCTCCATGAAGCCGGGATTGCGAAGGAGCTGGTTGGGGCGCGCCCTTGGAGAAGCGGCTGGCACGAAGACGGAGAAGCAGTCGCAGAGTCGATGCACTCCCCAGTTGACCAGCTCCTGGCCGATGCAGGCGAGTCCCGCCTCACGCGCGTAGCGCTCGAAGAGTTCCGCGGTCATGCTCCGCGCTCGCCAGTGCGACTCGCCGTCCATGATCTGCAGCTTCGCCAGTCCCTTCCTGAGCTTCCGCGATGGAATCACGTCCATCACCCGGTGATACGCGGGGTACGCGCCCCAGTTGGAGTGGTGGATGAAGCCGATTCCGTGGGGAGTCAGCTTGCGCGCGAGCTGCGCGATGTATTCCCTCATCACATCCGCCTCGGCGTGCACGAGAGAGTCGAAGCTGAAGACGAAGTCGATGCTGCCATCCGGCAGCATCGCCAGCGACCGTCCGTCGTTGACGAAGTACGATATGCGCTCGTCCCCCGCGAACCTCTCCCGGCAGACATCTATGCAGCGCTCCGAGAGGTCCACCACGGTGAGGTGGTCGCACTGCTCGCGCAGGTAGTGAGTCCAGCGTCCGTAGCCCGGCGCTATCTCGAGGATCGAAGATGCGGGGAGCATCGTGCCGATCCTCGGAAGGAGCGACCAGCGCCACTGCGCCTCCGCGCTCCCCCACCACTCCGACCACTCTTCGCCGGCGCGCGACCAGTCGTGCACCGCACTCCACGCAAGCTGGTTCTCCTCGAGACTCGGCATGGTTCGGCAGAGCGTCGGCGGGACGTCAGGCGCTCGCGCCGGCGGCCCGCGCTCCGGGCGACCGGTGCGCTTCTGCCCAACGGCGATAGCGCTTCGACGCAACGAGGAAGCCGTCGTCGAGCAGCTCCTCGGCGGCGCCATACTCCCTGCTCGTGGGCCGCACGAAGGAGAGGCCGGGATTGCTGCGCAGCACTCGCTCATAGTGGTCGAAGATCTCGGCCTTGTGATAGTGCTGCCGCCGCTGCAGCTCTTCGCGCACGTGCGCCACGAAACCGCCGGTGTACTTGTAGTGCCTGAAGACGCCCGACACATCGGCGATCCGCGCGTGCGTCACGAAGTGCACGTCGTACGGAAAGGTTCGCAGGCCGCTCCGGGAGCGGACGAGCGGCTGCTTGGTGAGCTTGGACCCCCGGTAGCCGAAGAAAGTCTCCCAGATGCCGCCGGTGTGCGACAGCAGGTCCGCACTGCCCAGCTGGTTCATGCGAAGCCAGTACGGCTCGTCGGTGCGCGTTATGTCCGAGAGGTCGTAGAAGCGATGGCTCTCCTCCAGATTCGCGCTCACCGTCCCCTGGTACGAGAGGAGCGGGCGATCGGGAACCATCTCGAGATTCTGCGCGCACACGGCGTCGTAGCCGTTGCTGTTCAGGTACTCGAGAAAGTCCGGCAGCGGCAGCTCGCCCGAGTACGGGTAGTCGAAGAGCTCGTCCGCGTCGGCCACCAGCGTCCATCCATTGCCACCCAGCCGCGCGAGCCACTGCTTGATGGCCGTCTCGTAACGCGAGAATCGAAGCGCGGTGCGGTAGACCGTGACTCCATCGTACGATGACGCCATGCGCACGGTATCA
Source organism: Gemmatimonadaceae bacterium (assembly GCA_035700125.1). Lineage (GTDB taxonomy): Bacteria > Gemmatimonadota > Gemmatimonadetes > Gemmatimonadales > Gemmatimonadaceae > JADGGM01. Next base: position 7,636 of record DASSOX010000131.1, on the reverse strand, counting down.
TCGGTGGAATAGTTGTCCACCAGCACGATGTGCTTCGCGCCCAGGCGGCGATAGTGGTGCATGAAGGTGGGGAGATGCGCCGTCGCGTTTCTCAGGAGGCAGGCGACCAGCAACTCGTTCTCGTCGAGCTCCACGCTGACCGGGCCGTGCAGGCGCTCGATCGCGCCCCCTGCCTCCATTCGCACGGTGAACTGCAAGCTGCGCGCGGCAACCACCAGGCGATCCTGCTCCCGGCCGAGCTGGCTCGCCCACGGCCGCAGCGCCGCTGGGAGATAGCTCGCTAGCTTGCGCCCCCCGACGATCATGGCGCGCCTCCCGTACTCCCCGACCGTGCGACCAGGGCGCCAGGGGCATTCGCTGCGGCTCCACGTCCGTGCTCCTCCACCCAGCGCAGATACGCCTCGGAAACGGTGAGGAAGCCCTCGTCCACGAGTTGCTGCACATCCGTGAACTCTGCCGCACTTTCCGTCCTGAGGCAGAGATCCGGATTCCTGGAGAGCGCCTCGTGAATCCCGCGATAGTGCGCCGAGCCGCCCCAGTGCTGTCCCATCTCGAGGTTGGTGCGTGCCTGTTCGACGATGGTGCCCACGAACTTGTAGTGCAGGAGCACGGTCGTCACATCCGCCACCGGCGCGTTCGCGGTGAAGTGCCCGTCGAACCTGTATGGCGCGATCGTATCGTCAGCGAAGAGCAGCGCGTGGCGCGTCTGGCAGAGGCACCGGCTCCCGAAGAAGCGCTCCCTCACTCCTCCGAACGTCGAGAATGCGACGTCGCTCCGCGCCTGGCCGTTCCGGATCCAGTAAACATCGCGCGTGGTGATCACATCGCTGATGTCGTAGTAGCGATACTTCCCTTTCAGGTCGTCGCCCGGCCGGCTCTCGAGCCGGCTGAACGGAAGGTCGGAGAACATGTCCAGCGCGTGCGATGTGACCGCCTTGTAGCCGTGATGGCGCAAATACCGGAGGAATCCCGCGAGTGGGAGCCGATCCGACGCCGGGTAGTCCCACAGCTCATCCGCATCGGGCGCGAGGGACCAGCGATCGTGACCCAGCTTCTTCGTGAGCCAGCGTCTGAGTCCCAGCTCGAAGTGCTTGAAGGGGAGCGTGGTGGTGAAGACCGAGACTCTATCGTAGCGCGATGCGCGCGCCACTGTATCGTCACCGGAGTCGTTGTCGAGAAAGAAGATGTGTCTCGCGCCGAGCGCCAGGTAATGATCCACGAACGCATCCAGCCACATGGCGCCGTCGCGCACGAGGCAGAGCACTACCATCTCGTGAGGGCCGCACTGAACATCTTCCGGACCGTGCACACGTCGAATGGCGCCTCGCACGGCGGCGTCGGTCCACACCACCTGCTCGCGCACGCGGTTGGCCAACGCCCAGAGCGGGCGCTTCATGTCGTTCAGCGCGGTCGAGTGCGTCCCATGGCACCCGATATCAAGTCCGGTGTCTCGCATTTCGTCAGCAGACCGATTCAGCAAGTGCCGGGCCCGCCTTACTGACGAGCCCGCACGGCGTAGGACTTCACGGCGTGGACCGGGCGTTGCTTACATTGCTGCGAGCGCCGCCACGCGACGCGTATGCAGCTACACGCCACCATGGATGCGATGGCCCCCGAGCCTGACGCGAACACTTCCAGCAAGCCGTTGCAGCGGAGCGCCCTCGATGGTTTTCTCTGGCTCTCCGCGGGGAACGGAGTGCGCGCGGTGCTCAAGATCGGCGTGCTCGCCATCCTCGGCCGCCTTCTCACACCCGCCGATTTCGGGCTCGTCGCCGCCGCCGCCGCCGTTGTCTGGTTCACGATGATCTTCTCGAGCCTCGGCGTAGGACCAGCGCTCGTGCAGCGCAGGGAGCTGGAGCCGGAGCACATCTCCACCAGCTTCGCCTTCTCGCTGCTCCTTGGCCTCACACTCGGCGCGTTGATCGCGATCTTCGCGCCCGCGATCGCCCGCGTGTTCCGGCTCGAAGGACTCGCGCCGGTGCTGCGCGGGATAGCGATCGTCTTTCCAATCTCCGCGCTCTCCACGGTCTCGTACTGTTTGCTGCAGCGCCAGCTCCGTTTCCGCGCCATCGCTGGTGCGGAGCTCATCTCCTACGCGATCGGCTACGGCGGCGTGGGTGTGGCGATGGCGCTCCTCGGCTACGGCGTGTGGGCGCTCGTGGGTGCCGAGGTATCGAAGGAGGCGGTGAAGTCCGCGCTGCTCCTGCGCGCGCTTCCAGAGTCGAGGCGCCTTCGCTTCCACGCTGGCGCCTTCATGGAGCTCCTTCATTTTGGCTCGGGTTACACCGCGGGCGGCATAGCGACGTACATCGCGCTCGAGGCCGACAGCCTGGTGGTGGCTCGCTTCCTCGGCGCCTCGGCGCTCGGGCTCTACGGCCGCGCGTACGAACTGATGCTCGTCCCCGCCAAGGCGCTAGGCGATGTCTTGAACAAGATCCTCTTCCCCGCGCTCTCGCGCGTGCAGGACGACCCGGGGCGGCTCGCACTCGGCTACCGCCGCTCGCTCGGCGTCACGGCGCTCCTCGTGATCCCCGCGAGCGTGGGAATATTCATTCTCGCCCCGGAGATCATCGCCACGCTTCTTGGCGGCCAGTGGCTGGGCGCCGTCACTCCGCTTCGCATACTGATACTCGCCACCTACTTCCAGGTTGGCTACATGGTGGGTCAATCGGTGGCGAACGCCACCGGCGTCGTGTACGGGACGGCGTGGCGGAGCGGCGCTTACGCGATACTGGTGGTGCTCGGCGCGGTCATCGGCCAGCGATGGGGAATCGTGGGCGTGGCCGCGGGGGTGGCGTTCGCGATCATCGTGAACTTTCTCCTCGTTGCGCAGCTCAATGCACGCGTCACAGGGCTCGTGCTGCGCGAGCTCATCGCGCTGCATCTTCCCGCACTCGCTCTCGCCGCACCAACGGCCCTCGCGGCCTGGGGCAGCGCCGAGGTGCTGCGGCACGCCGGAGCGCCGGCGCTGCTCGTTCTTCTCGTGGCGGCCGCGGTGACATCGGTCGCCGTGTTGATCGTGCTCCGGCTCCTCCAGAAGCGGCTGCCGGGCGGCGATGTGCGCTGGCTGATGGATATCGTGTCGCGGCATGCGCCGCGTCCACTGCGCTCGCTGCTGACGTGGGCGGCTAGCCCGTGATCGTCGCCCCACCACGCCGCACGGAGTCCCATTCCACCGCGCGTCGCAGTCCCTCGTCCCATCGCACGCGCGGCGTCCAGCCGAGCAAGCGCTTGGCGCGCGAGCAGTCGAAGGAGAGCTTCACCGTCTTCCCCACGAGCAGACGCCGCGTGGTGGGCGGCTTGCGCTTCATCACGCCGGCCGCGCGCTCCACGCCCAGACCAATGAGCCAGGCCGCCGGGCGCGGGATGGTGGTGACGCGCAGCGGCCGCCCGGTGAGCTCCGCGAGACGGCGCACGTACTCGCGCTGCGTGGGGAGACCGTCGTCTATGATCGTGAACGTTTCGCCCGGCGCCTCGGGCGAAGTCGCGCAGAGCCAGAGCGCATCAACCGTGTTCCCCACGTAGGTGAGCTGCAGCGGGACGCGCCCATCGCCAAACATCACGTAGCGATCGCCCCTGAGTGAGCCCATGTGCGGGAGGTGCGACAGGTACGGCGTGATCCCGTCACCGAAGACGAGCCCCGGGCGTACGACCACCGTTTCCATCTCGCCCGAGCGCTGCACCTCGGCGAGATCGCGCTCCATGAGAAGCTTCGCCCGCGAGTACGGCCCAACACGGTCGGGGAGATCGATCATCTCTTCGGTCACCACCGCGCCGTCGCGCAATCCGCCCAGCGCGTACGCACCCATGGTGCTCGTGAAAACGAAGCGCTTCGCTCCCGCCCGCTTCGCCTCGGCGATCAGCCGGCGTCCTCCGGCGATGTCCACGCGCTCGAACTCGTCGTGCGTTCCCTTCATCACCGATGCGAGATGGAACACGACGTCCATCCCCTCGGCGAGTCCAGCGATCGCGCCGGGATCCGCCATGTCGCCGATCACCACTTCGACGCCGGGGCCGATGAGCTTCCGCGCGCGGTCGGGGTTGCGGGCGAAGGCACGCACGCGCACCCCGCGCTCGGCGAGCGAGCGCACGAGATGAGTTCCTATGAAGCCGGTAGCGCCGGTGACGAGCGCGGAAAGCCCGGCGCCTTCGCCGGCGCCGTTGCCGGCGCCGTTGCCGCTCGCCGAGGCAGCCGGAGCGCGCTTCACCTCGCGTCCACCGTCGCCGTTCACGCCCGGCGACGAGAGCACCCAGCGGCTGGGACGCACCGGCGCCGGCTCGGGCCAGAGCGAGCGCAGGATCTCCACCACGCGCCTCCCCTCCTCGCCCGGCACCGGCGCCGGCTCGCCCGCGGCGAGCGCCTGATAGAACTCCGCGATCAGCGTGTGGATCCCCTTCGTCGCATCGAGGCGGCCGCGGAGGAACTGCACGGTGTGCGTCACCGTCTGCGTAGCGAGCTGCTTCGCCATGGCGAAGTTCCGGATCCCGTGCGCGATCTTGCGCGGCACCTTGCGATCCGGCTCGACCGCCATGACCATGGTCGAGAGGTTGATGCGCGCGGTGCCCCGGGTGCAGTAGATGTCCACGCTCACCTCTTCGGGGCGTGCATCGAGCGAGACGAAGATCGAGGCCGTGCCGCGCTCGGCACCGATGACCGCGGCGATGGAATCCCGCCGCTGTTCCGGATGCGACCCGACGCTCCCGGCGAGCGAGCGCGCCACCGTGTGTGTGTTGCCAAGGAGATGGACGAGCACCGACGCTGGATGCGCGGCGAGATCCTCGAGAAACCCTCCGGCGAGCGCGCGATACCAGCGCTTGTTGTCGTAGCCCGGGATACGCGCGGTATCGAAGCAGTACACGCCCGCCGCGTGAGTAGGCTCGCCCAGCTCACCCGACTCCACGAGATCCAGCGCGCGCCGCACCAGAGGGTCGTAAACCAGGCAGTGCCCCACGCACAGCTCGCGTCCTGATCGCTCGGCGGCGGCGATCATCCGCTCGCAGTCGGCCACCGAAGCGGCCATCGGCTTCTCCACGTACACGTGCGCTCCCGCCTCGAGCGCCTCCACGCACAGGTCCGCGTGCGTCGCGGGTGGCGTGAGCAGGTGACAGACATGCGGTTTCGCTGCCTGCAGCATTTCACTCTGAGTGGCGAAGACCGCCGGGATCGCGTACTGCTCCGCCTTCTCTCGCGCGCGCCGGAGGTCGCTGTCCACGATCGCCACGATCTCGGTGTTCGCGATCCGGCGGATGCCGCGGATGTGGATGTCGGAGATCATCCCCGCGCCGACGATCGCTGCGCGGAGCGGAGTGGGAGGAGTGGAAGTAGACGATGGAGCGCTGCTCTCCGGTGGCGTGGCTGTCACTGTGTCTGAAGCGCGGAGGTGGAAATCATGGCTGGCGACGTACCGCCGGCCGCCAGCTCCTGGTAGATCTCGGTGAGCCGGCCGGCGTAGCCATCGAGCGAATAGCGCTGCGCCGTGGCCGGTCCGGCATCGCCCATCCTTCGCCGCAGTTCATCGTCGGCAAGAAGGGATGCGATCGCGTCCGCGATCGCGACCGGGTTCGCCGCTTCCACGAGGAGACCCGTCGTCCCGTGCGTCACCACGTCCGGGAGACCGCCCAACCGCGAGGCGACCACCGGTACGCCGAGCGCGAGTGACTCGAGCGCCACCAGTCCGAATCCTTCCTCGAGCGAGGGCACGACCGAGACATCGAAGAGCTTCACGAAGCGCTGCACTTCGCGCTGGAAACCCGCGAAGATGACGCGTCCGTCGATACCAAGCTCGCGGCACTGACGGCGCAGCCGCTCCTCCTCGGGCCCCTTCCCCACGAGGATCAACCGAGCGCGCGGGTAGCGTCCGGCGAGCCGCGCGAACGCATCGATCAGATAATTGATCCCTTTGACAGGGTAGAATCTCGTGATCGAACCGATGACGCGATCGCCGTTCGCGATGCCGAGTCGCTGACGCAGCTCCGCCACCGACTCCGGCGACGGCTCCGAGAACGAGTGGGACGGGAGCGGATAGTACAGCACTTCCACGTTCTCGGGCGCGAACCCCATGTGCTCCACCGAGAACTCCTTCACCGAGGGACTTATGGCCAGCGCCTTCGATGTGAGTGGAGCGAGGATGCGATAGGCGAGCTCCACGTACGGCGGGAAGCCGCGCGCGGTCAACTCGCTGTGGTGCGAGATCACCTGCACGATCGCCGGCGTTCCGGTGAGCGCGGCCGCGATTCTTCCGAACGTGCAGCTTCCGAAGTCGGTCAGATGCATCACCTCGATCCGCCGGCGGCGGATGAGTCGTACGAGCTTCGCGATCGTTACCGGGTTGAAGCGCCCATCGCCCAGGAAATGGAGCGGCATCCCTTCCCTCTGCAGCTCGAGGCCAAGCGAGCTGGGAGCGCGGAGGATGCAGGCAGTCGGCTCGATCCTCTCGCGGTCGAGCGCGCGGACCAGCTCTATGAGCTGGCGGCCACCGCCGTGGAGTGCGCCGGCAAAATCCATGTGGTCGCAGGCGATCAGTACGCGAACCGGCTCGCCGTTGCGCGCGTCGGAGCGAGCGGCCATCAACGCTGTCTCGTCATCGAGGTTGCTTCGTCACAGGTATCCCTTCTCTCGATACCAGTTCATGGTCTCCGCCAGACCGCTGTCGAGATCCACGCGCGGCCGATAGCCGAGTACTCGCTTGGCCTTGTCGATTCGAAAGGCGCGGCTCTTGGTGAAGAACGTCACGCGCCGCCGGTAGAGAGGCGGCTCCACGCGCAGTGGCACGCAGATCATCTCGCAGAGAGCGCCCGCCGCGTACACCGGCCACACTGGTAGATGCCGTTTCGGTGCCGGCAGTTCGCAGAGCGCCGCTATCCGTGCCGCCAGGCAGTTGAGCGTGATGTACTCATCCCCTCCGATGATGAAGGCCTCGCCGATCGCGTCGTCCACCTCTGCAGCCAGTCGCATCCCGGCAATCAGATCGCTCACATGTACCATGTGCAGGCACACCGTGCCCTTGCCGAGCATCACGAAGCGGCGGTGCGCGATCGCGCGAAAGAGCTTGAGCAGTCGCAGATCGCCCGGGCCGTAAATGGCCGTAGGCCGCACCACCGCGAGCGGAAAGTCGTGCTGCCGCTGGAAGGCGAGCGCGAACTTCTCCGCCTCGCTCTTGGTCTCCTGATAGATGTCACCGGGCGTGTGTGGCCACGTTTCGTCGGCCGGACCGTTCTCGATGTGACCGTGCACGCCGATCGTGCTGCAATGCACGAAGCGGCGCACGCCTTCGGCGCGCGCCGCTTCGAGCAGGAGCCGCGTAGCATCGAAGTTGATCTCGCGATATCTGGAATCCGGAATCCCGGCCACGCGAAACGCTGCCGCCAGATGGTATACGACCTCCCGCCCACGCACCGCGCGCGTGACGACCTCCGGATCGGTAACGTCTCCGGCAATGACTTCGACTTCCGGCGGCAGCAGCTCTCTGGCGCGCGCGGCGTCCCGTGCCACCACGCGAACGGAGTGGCCGTCCCGCGCGAGATCTCTGACGAGGTGCGAGCCAGTAAAGCCGGTGCCGCCGGTAACCAGCACCCGCTCCATGGTGAGCGAGCTATACAAGGATGGTGCCGACGGGGTCAGGTCTTTAGTTTCGAG
>DASSOX010000130.1:0-46030 GCA_035700125.1 Gemmatimonadaceae bacterium | reverse complement strand
ATGTCGGCGTCGTTCTCGATCACGAAGTCCGCACGTGCGCGTTTCAGCTCGGCGGGCATCTGTGCGGCGATCATCTTCATCGCCTCGTCGTGCGAGAGCCCGCGATCGTTCACCAGCCGCTCCAGTCGTATCGAGCGCGGTGCATCCACCAGCACTATGAAGTCGAACACGTCGGTGAGCTGCCGCTCGAAGAGGAGCGGAATGTCGGACACCACGAGCTGCGCACCACGCGCGCGCGCCGCGGCCAGCTCCTCCTCGCGCAGCCGCGCCACTTCCGGATGCACCATCCCGTTGAGCGCCTCGAGCTCTTCCGGGTGATCGAACACGATGTCACGAAGCGCGGCGCGGTCGAGAGTGCCATCGTCCAGGAGCATGCGCTCTCCCCAGCGCTCCACGATGGCGCGCAGGGCCTGGGTGCCGGGTTCCACCGCGCGACGCGCGAGGACGTCCGCGTCGATGATGAGCGCGCCGCGCTCGGCCAGGAGCCGGGCCGCTGTGGACTTGCCGCTGGCGATGTTTCCGGTGAGACCAACGAGAAGCATGCCCTTCACTCGCGTGGCCGCCCGGGCCGCCCACCCCTCGGGCCACGCTCGCTGCGTGGACCGCGCTCACCGCGATCCGCGCGGTCGAAGCGTCCAGCACGATCGGAGCGCTCACCTCGGGGGAATCTCTCTCCCCGCTCCCCACGCTCTCCACGGCCGCCCCGCTCGAAGCGTCCACCTCGCTCGCCGCGCTCCGGCCGCTCGCGCCGCTCACCCCGATCACTTCGCTCGCCTCGTTCACCTCGCTCCATTCGCTCACGCGAAGGGGGCCGGCGCTCCGCGCGCTCGCCTCGCTCGCCTCGCTCGGCCGGGGCACCCTGATCCACGCGCGCCACGATGCGCCGTCCGCGCAGCGTGACCCCCGTGAGGCGCGTCGCGATCTGCTGCGCTCGGTCGAGAGGAACTTCCACCAGCGAGTGATTCTCGCGCAGCTCCACCTTGCCGATGCGTCCACCGGGAATCCCCGCCTCGTTCGCGATGGCGCCCACCAGATCGCGCGCGCTTATCCCATCGCGCTCGCCAGCATTCACGAAGAGTCGCGTGTTCCGCGGCGTTTCGGCCGCCACCGCAGCAGCCGCGGCCCGCTCCCGCGCGCGTTCGCGCTCGAGTAGCCAGAGCGCGGCGCCAGCTACCTCGGCGCCGTCGTACTCCACGAGAAGCGGCTCGATGGCGAGCAGCTCGCGAGTCGGCACGCCGCCCTCGAGCGTGCGCCGGAGCTCATCGCGCAGCTTCTCCTCGCGCGAGCGCGCGCCGGCAGCTGCCCCGGTGAGCGTGTACGGCGTGAGCTGCCCGGTGCCGCAGAGTGCGCGAAGCGTTGCCTGCTGGCGCGGGGTGATGAGTGCGACGATCATCGGCTCGCCCTCGGCGAGATCGCGCAGTACGCCCGGGTTGGGTGGGAGCTCGAAGAGCACCACGAGCGACGCACCGGGCACGGCGTCGCCCCGCGTGAGCACCAGCGGAGAGTCGGCGCCCGCGTAGCCGAGCGAACGAATGAGCGACTCCGCTTTCTGCGCGGTTTCGTCGGTGTTCACATATACCGCTGCGCGCGGCGGATCCACGTCGTCGAGCAGGCGCCGGAGCGCCGCAGGACGCGTCTGAGGCGCCACGATCATATAGCGCGCGTCGATCGGCGCGTTCTCGAGCCAATCGAGCTCGTTCGCGCCGCTCCGGCGCGGACGGCGGGCGTAGCGCTCCACCAGCGCCTCCACCTCGGGGGTGGTGTGCGAAGTCACGATCGTGCGAGACGCCTCCCTGGGAATCTCGGATACTATTGCCTCGAGCGCCTCGGTGAATCCGGCCTCCACGATCGCATCCGCCCAGGCGACCACGAGAGTAGTCACCGTGTCGAGCTTGATCCGGGAGCTCTGAATGAGATCGAGAATCTGGTCGGGCGCCCCAGCGATCGCACCCGGCGTGCCCGACGAAAGGAGGCGCGCGGCGCGGCGCGCGGTGGTGACCGGGAGGACGGGAACGCGCTCGTCTTCGCTCGCGCGCGATGCTACCGCGGCTACCGCTATCGCGACCTCGGCGTCGGGCGTGAGAACGAGGAGCTGTATTCCGGGGACGTCGCGCTCCACGCGCGCGAGCGCAGGGCCGATGAACTCCGACACCGCAGCAGCGTCGTGTGCAACCTCGTGCAGGACGTTCTGATTCCTGCCGACTCCGGCGCGCTCACCAGCGCCGGGCTCCCCATGCCGATTCTCCACCCATTCCTCCGTTGTCAATTGGCGCGACGCCCTCAGGGCGACTAAAGTATACACCGGTGTCCATCTTCACTCCACACGCAGGAAGCAGCTCGTGACCGTAACCACCAGCAGAGGCACGTTCACTCCATCCGCCAACATCGCGCAGCTCAAGGAGTCGGCGACCATAGCCGTGTCCACGCGCGCCAAGGCATTGCGCGCGGCGGGCCGCGCAGTCATAGACCTGGGTGCTGGCGAGCCGGACTTCGATACTCCCGAGTTCATACGCCGTGCCGCGCAGCGAGCCATAGACGCGGGTGCCACACGCTACACGGCCACGGAAGGAATACTCCCACTGCGCGAAGCGATTGCGCGTCACGCGAACGATCTCTACAGGGGCGAGAGCGAGATCGCGCCGGCCGATGTCGTCGTCTCCACCGGATCGAAGCAGTCGCTCTTCAATGCGTGCTTCGTGCTCTTCGGTCCGGGCGACGAGGTACTCATCCCCACGCCGAGCTGGACCAGCTACTACGAAATGGTGACGCTCGCTCGCGCGGAAGCAGTGGCTGTCTACGGCGATCCTGCGAACGGGCTCAAGGTGACGGCGGAGAGTCTCGCCGCGGCCGCCACGCCGCGCACGAAGGGTGTGATGCTCAACTCGCCATGCAACCCCACCGGTTCGGTGTACGACCGCGGCGAGCTCGAGGCGATCGTGGCGCTGTGCGAGGAGCGCGGCTGGTGGCTGCTGAGTGATGAGATCTACCGGCGCATCTCCTACGGCGAGGGCCCGGCGCTCTCGCTTCTGGAGCTGGCGCGGTCGCGCGAGCGGTTGATCATTACCGACGGCGTGGCGAAGGCGTATGCGATGACGGGTTGGAGGATCGGGTGGACCGTCGCTCCGCGCGCGGTCTCGAAGGCGATGACCGCGTTGCAGTCGCACACCACGTCGAACGCTGCATCCGTCTCGCAGCATGCCGCGCTCGCCGCACTCACCGACCACGACGCGGCGGAGCGCGCGATCACCGGCATGGTCGCCGAGTTCCACGCGCGACGCGACGCGATACTCGCGGAGCTGGCCGAGGAGCCGCGACTTGGCTACGTACGGCCCGAAGGCGCGTTCTACGTGTACCTGAACGTGGGCGCCGTGGGTGGCGGGCGTGACTCCGATGCCGGCTCGGCGTTCGCGACCGAACTGCTGGAGCGCCACGATGTGGCGGTGGTTCCCGGCGCGGCCTTCTACACGCCCGATTGGGTGCGGCTCTCGTATGCGGCGCCACGCGACCAGGTGCTCGATGGTGTGCGCCGCTCCATCCAGACCTTCCGCGATATGCTCGGCTGATCTTCGTCGTACTCCGCGCTGTGCGCGGCCCCGCCGGGGCCGCGCGCTCGCGATGTGCACGGATGCTCCCTTCCATCTTCCTCCGAACCCATGATCACGACCATCGTGTTGATCAAGTGCGATCCGAAGCTGATCTCGCAGTGCGCGAAGCGCCTGGCCGGAATCGAAGGAGTGGCCGAGGTCTATTCCGTGTCGGGAGCGTGGGACATCGTGGCGGTAGTGCGCGTTAAGGAGTACGAGCGAATCGCGCAGGTGGTGACCGAGGAATTTCCCAACGTCCCAGGGCTCGAGAGCACACAGACACTCACCGCCTTCCGTGCCTACTCGAAGCAGGACCTCGAGCAGGCGTGGGACATCGGCGTCGAGTGAACGCGATGGCCCACTACGTGGAAGAGCGATGAGCGACGAAATCAACGAATACATAACGGGACTCTTCGCGCAGGAGGACGACATCCTGCGCGAGCTGCGCGACGAGGCGGCGCGCGCCGGCCTTCCGGCGATTTCCGTACCACCGGAAACAGCGCGCTTCCTGCAGGTGCTCGTTCGAGCCGCGGGCGCTGCGCGCGTACTGGAGGTGGGTACGCTCGGCGGCTACTCGGCGATCTGGATGGCGCGCGCGATGAAGGAGGGCGGCAGTATCCTCTCGCTGGAGATAAACCCCGAGCACGCTGCCTTCGCTCGCAGGTACATCGAACGCGCCGGCCTGTCGCACATCATCGAGGTGCGCGTGGGGCCCGCGCTGCGGCAGCTCCCCACGCTCGATGGAGAAAAGTTCGACGTCGTATTTCTCGATGCCGACAAGGAGCCGCTTCCCACCTACCTCGACTGGGCGCTGCGACTCCTCAGGCCCGGCGGTCTCGTGATAGCAGACAACACACTGCGCGGCGGGAAGGTGGCCGATCCCGCCGAGGACGACGCGCAACTTCGCGCCATCCGCGAGTTCAACCGGAAGCTGGCGTCGAACCCGCGCGTCACTGGTCTCGTAGTCCCGATCGGCGACGGCGTGGCAGTGGGAGTGGTGCAGCAGTAGCTCGGTGTCGTCACGCTTCTACGGCGCGCGCTCGGGATCGACCGAGCGCGCGCTTCCACTTACCGCTGCGTGGCCCAGAGGATCGAGTTGAAGAGCATCTTGAAGGTGCCCTCGGTCTGCGCGCGGTTCTGCACGCGGAATCCGAACATCACCACCTTCCCCTTGCCGCGGCTGAAGGCAACCGCCGCGTCACGGCGCTCGAGCCGATCGAGTCCGGTAGCCCAGCCGGAAAGGAGGATGTCCTCGCTGGCGGCCGGATAGGTAGCCACAGCCATGCGACCGATCCCCGGCGGCGGAGGCGTGGTGGCGTAGGCGATGGCGTCGTCCACGAAGATCGCCGCTTCGCTCGGCATCCCGTAGTTCACCGGGCTGCTCGAGTCGAGGTGTGCCAGCAGAAGCGAGCCGGGCACCGAAAACTCATCGCTGTCGATTCCGTCGAGAGCGTTCCGGACGGGGAATTCCAATTCGTCGGCAACGATATCGCCCGACGCGGCGAGCGTGATGAGAGTGCCACCGGCGTCCACGAAATCCCGGAGCGCCGCGAGCCCTTCGGCGCCGATCCCTCCGGCATATTCCGGCGGCAGCTCTTCGAAGGAGCGTCCTCGCGACCCGGAAGGACGTCCCGTGATGACGATGCTCTTCGACACCGAAGGGAGAATTATCGCGTCGAACGAGGTATCGAGCTTCCCGGCCTTCATCATGTCGTTGTCGATGCTCTTCGGTGCGAAGCCGTACTGCTCCAGAACGAAACGCGTCCAGCCTTCATCCATGGAAGCGTTCCACGGCTTGTAGAGTCCCACGCGCACCGGACGCTGCGCATCCGCTCCCGCCGGAGGCTGCTGGAGCGCGGTCAGGGTGACGTGATACCTGGATGCCAGCTCACCGAGCTTCGCGTCTCTGGCGATGATGAACGTTCCGGCCGGGAAGCTCGCGCCATCGCGCGTCTCGAAGCTCCGCGTGGCCACGCTTACCTTGCCGCCACTCGCGAGAACAGAGTTCACCAGCCGAAAAGCGTTGTTGGTGTTGCGGCCGAGCGCGTAGACGGAGCCCTCGCCCTGCAGCGAGCCGGCTGGCCAGTCGGAGTCGGCGATCGGCTTCGCGACCGCCGCATCCGAGGCCGGCACGGTGCCCTTCGTCACCTGCACGCCCATGAGGAGCGGGAGCGACCAGGTCGTGACGTCGTAGGGGCGGAGGATGGGGCCTCCGGGCGAGGTCCTCACTTCGGGGTAGCGCTGCGTGCCGAGCAGTTCGGCCACGAACTTTCCATACGGCTGCGCGGTGGGGACGAGAAATTCGGTGGGCGTGACGAGCACTTCGGCGCCATTCTCATCGAGCAGATGCGCGAGTCGCGCGGCGGTCACCGCGTCGTGCTGCACGCGCGGGATGCGCCAGTACTCGCCTGGGCTGCCGGCGGCGATCTGCTCGCGCGCCATCGCGGCGGTGCCGCGCATGAAATCCTTGGGGTGGTCGCCCACCATCTCGAGCATCGCATTGGCGGCGATGATCTCGTAGTCCATGATGTCGCGCAGCCGCCAGACGCCGCCGGGCCACGGGCTGGGAAAGTTCGAGGTCACCATGTACTCGACGAGTCCCTTGCCGCCGCCGGAGAGCTCGTTGCGGTCGAACTGGATCGGCGTGGCCATGCGCGCCGATGCCAGCTCGATGATCATCGCGAAGATGTTCTTGAACTCCGGGTTGCTGTCCACGGAGCCGGGGTAGTACGCGTCGAACACGTACTGCGAAACGACGCCCGTCTTTCCCGCCTGCTCGAGGCGCCACGCCATGTTGCTCCCGATTAGGTTGATCCCGCGCCACATGAGCGGGCTCACCGACGGCGCTATGGGATCGGCGTAGGGCGGGACGAAGATGCGCGGGCCCGAAGACCCCATCTGGTGCACGTCGAGCCAGACCTGCGGGTACCACTCCTTGTAGGCGGTCCGGGTCATGGCCTTCGTTTCCTTCTGGGTGAGCATGTACCAGTCGCGATTGTTGTCGTGCCCCGTGTAATGGTGGTAGAGCCAGGGCATGCGGCCGCCCTCGAACGGGGTTCCGACGTACTTCCGGTACCACTCGGTCTCCATTATCTGTCCATCCGGATTGAGCGATGGAACGAGCAGGAGGATGACGTCGTTCAGTCGCCGCTCGGTGGCGGGGTCGGTGGCGGTCACGAGCTGGTAGGCCAACTCCATCACCATCTGCGACGAGGCGATCTCGGTGGAGTGGACGTTGTTGGTCAGGAGGATGATGGTCTTCCCGGCCTGCACCAGCGAATCCACCTGCGCCTGCGAGAGTCCGCGCGGATCGGCCAGCTGGCGCGCGATCTCCTGGTAGTGCTTCCTGTTCCGGAGGTTCTCCGGGGTGGAGATCATGGCGAGGACGAAGTCGTTGCCGTTGGTCGTCTCCCCCATCTTCTCCAGCTCCATGCGCGGCGAGCCCTGCGCCAGCTGCTCGAAGTAGGAGACGATCTGGTGGTAGTCGGCGAGCTTCCGATCGGCCCCCACCTCGAAACCCAGGAACTCGGTCGGCGTGCGGAGTCGGGTCGGCGGCGCACTCTGCGCCGGGGCGATCCCGGCGACGGTGGATGCGAGGACGGTGGCGCAGGCGAGCGTGAATCTCATGAGGCTCTCGGTGCTCCGGGCTCGGGGCGGCAGAATCGGGCGAGGCAGGGAAGGGTCGAAGCGCGAATAATCGGCTCGGGGGACGGCGCGTCAAGGATGGTGGAGCCAAGGTGGAGCTCAGGTGTACTTTAACGCATGCACGAAGCAGCTACACAGCGCCTGGCGGAGGCGGAGGCCTCCTCCCGCTCGCAGGAATCCAGCTCCCGGTGATGGCGTCCAGCGACGCCGGTGCGCACATCAGGCGGCGCGCCGCGGGCGGCATGTGGACCCTCGCGTTGGTGCTGGTCGTGATGGCGCTCCCGCTCCAGGCGCAGCGCTCTCGCGCCGTGACCCTTCGAATCAACCCACGCGCCGGCGACACGCTCTACACGCGCTTCGAGCAGACCGTGGAGATGAGCGGCACCACGCACGTGGGATCGACCGACACCACGATGACCATGAAGAGCACCCTGCTGCTGCTCTCGCACCTCATCGTGAATTCGAGCGACAGCAGCGGCGCCACCATCACGGCGGTCACCGATTCGGTGGCGCTCGACTCGTGGCGGATGGGAAAGCAGGTTCCGTCGGAAACGGCGCGGCGCGCGATGGAGGGGAAGCGGATCCAGCTCCAGATCGCGCCCAACGGCTCGGCCACGGTCGTCGATGCGCCTGACGAACTGACTTCCGACGTGCGCGCGGCGGTTTCCGCCATGCCTTCCACGCTCCCCGACCGCCCCATGAAGGTCGGCTCCGCCTGGAAACAGACTACCGCCATCCCGGTGTCCGCGAGCACCGGAGGAGGGCAGGGTGCCAGCGGCCGCGCCGCCACGCTCACGGCCAGCTATCGCCTCGATTCGCTCTCGCGCGATGGCAACATCGCCTTCATCTCGATGCGCGGCGTCCTCCAACGCGACAGCACCGCCGCCCCCCTCTCCCGAGGCCTCCGCGTAATTTCCAACGGCACGATCACCGGCTCCCTTCGCGTGGACCGCAAACGCGGCTGGTGGACCAGCTCGGACGCCACCATAACGCTGGAATCCGTCCTCACCCCTTCCTCGGATTCCTCTGGCTCCCACCCCATGCGCGTCCTCACGCGAATAGAGCAGAAGATGCATACGGGGGAGGGTTGGTGAGGTAGTTCCCGCCCTGGCTTTCGCTTCCAAACATATCCTCAACCCGCCCTTACGCTTAGATTACAGCGTGCGCCTCGTACACCTCGCGGATCTACACCTCGGTTACCGGCAGTACCATCGGCTGACACCCGCTGGGATCAACCAGCGTGAGGCGGATGTGGCCCATGCGTTCAAGGGGGCCGTAGACCGGGCGATCGAGCTGAGGCCCGATATCATCGTCATCGCCGGGGACATCTTCCATACCGTGCGCCCGATGAATCCGGCCATCATCGACGCATTCCAGCAGTTCCATCGGCTCAACGCCGAGCTGCCGGATGCGGTGAAGATCATGGTGGCGGGTAACCACGACAGGCCGCGCGCGAGCGAGACCGGGTGCATCCTGGATCTCTTCACGCGCGTCGGCTTTCAGGTAGTGATAGACCAGCCGCGGCGCTTCACCTTTCCCGATCGCGAACTTTCCATCCTCGCCGTGCCGGATCTCCCCGGCGCGCTGCCGCCGCTCACGCCGGATCCCGACGTGAAGCACAACGTGCTGGTGCTGCACGGCGAAGTGGAGGGGATGCTCCCGCCGTACATCGCCGCCGCCGACCGCGCCACGGTGGAGATCTCACGCGAGGCGCTCTCGGCGTCCAGCTGGAGCTACGTTGCGCTCGGACACTTTCACGTGCACCGCGAGATCGCGCCCAACGCCTTCTACTCCGGCTCCATCGACTACACCTCCGCCAACCCCTGGGGCGAGCTGGTGGAGGAGCGCGATTCCGGTCTGCCGGGAAAGGGTTTCATCGAGTACGACCTCGACGCGGCCACGCATCACTTCCACCACGTGCAGCCGGCGCGCGCGCTCGTGGATCTCGAGCCTATCGCGGCGCGCGGCCTCTCGGCGGCGGAGCTCGATGCTCTCATCCGCGAGCGGGTGGAGGGATGTGCGGGCGGCATAGATGACAGCGTCGTGCGGCTGGTGGTGCGCGACGTACCCCGCCACATCGCGCGCGAGCTCGATCACAAGGCGCTACGCGATTACAAGCGGCGTGCGTTGCATTTCCATCTCGACACGCGCCGCCCCGAGCTTCTCCGCAGCTCGGCGAGCGGCGCGCCGGGCCGGCGTCCCACGCTGATGGAAACGGTGGAGTCCTACCTCTCGCGCCGTCCGATGGACGCGGACCTCGATCGGGGCGCGGTGGTACAGCTCGGCCTCCAGTACCTGCGGGAGGCCGACTCCGATGCTGAGCGTGCGGCGCCGGCGGTGCCGGCGGTGGAGTAGTGAGACTAAACTCACTCTCGCTCACCAACTTCCGCCAGCACGCGGACACCCGGATCGAGTTCGATACGGGGCTCACCGGCATCATCGGTCCCAATGGTTCGGGGAAGACCACCATCCTCGAGGCTATCGCCTGGGCGATCTACGGCAACCCGGCCGCGCGCGGCACGCGTGACTCGATCCGCTTCAATCGTGCTGGCCCGCGTGCGAGCGTACGCGTGGAGCTGGAGTTCGATCTCGGCGGCCACAGCTATCGAGTAGTTCGCGGGCTCACGAACGCCGAGCTCTATCTCGACAGCTCCGCCGCTCCCATCGCCAACTCCATCAGCGGCGTCTCGGAGCTGCTCACGCGCCGGCTGGGGATGACCCGTGAAGAGTTCTTCAACACCTACTTCACGGGGCAGAAGGAGCTGAGCGTGATGGCCTCCATGGGGCCATCGGAGCGGGCGCAATTCCTCTCGCACGTCCTCGGCTACGAGCGGCTGCGCGCGGCGCAGAAGATTCTTCGCGAGCGGCGCTCGGAAGTGTCGGCACGGATCGCCGGCCTCCGGCAGGGAATGCCCGACGCCGACGTAGTGCAGGGCCAGTTGCGCGACGCCGAGGGGCGGAGCGCGGGCGCTCTCGATGCCGCCAACGCGGCGCGCAGTCGCGACAAGCGCGCCCATGAGCGGCTCTCCGAGCTTGGCCCACGCTGGGAGCGGATGCAGCGTGAGCGCGAGCAGCTGCAGTCGCTTCTCTCCGAGCTCAGAGTGGCCGAGGCGGAGGAGCTCTCGCTGGGGCGCGACACCGAGCGACTCGCGCGCGAGCTCGGCGAGATCGCAGTGGCGCGCACCGAGCGCGAGCGGCTCATGGCGGAGCTCTCGCCGTACCGCGAGTTGCACGCGGAATTCCAGCGGCTCGAGGTGCTGGCGCGCGAAGAGGGCCGGCGGCAGACGCTGATGGCCGCGCGCACCGCGCTGGAGCAGGAGCTAGCGCGGCTCAGCGAGCGCAGATCGCGAATAGAGAGCGCACCACGGCTCGAGGCGGAGGTGAACCAGGCGCTCGAGGACAAGCGTGCGGAGGTGGAGCTGATAGATGGCCAGCTCGAAGCGCGCCGCACGGAGTGGGTGCGCGACCGGCAGGAGGCGGAGACCAAGCGCCAGGCGTTGCGCGATCAGTACGCCGAGCTGCGCCAGCAGCGCGACCGACTGGCCGCGGCTGGCGAGGAAGGTGCCTGTCCCACCTGCTCGCGCCCGCTCGCCGGGACCTTCCGCTCGGTGCTCGAGCTGCTCGACAGCCAGATCGAGACCGTGCGCGTGGACGGCAATTACTACAAGGGGCGCGTGGAGCAGCTGCACGAGATGCCAGCTGACCTGCGTGAGATGGACGAGAAGCGTCGCACGCTCGTGCAGGAGGCAACCACGCTCGAGCGGCGTAACATGAAAGTGCAGCTCGCCGTTCAGGAGCTGGCGCAGATCGTCGGTGACATCGGCGCCAAGGAAGAGCGATTGGCCTCGCTGGCGAGCGAGCTCGATGCGATTCCAGCCGGCTACGATGCGGCGCGGCACGACACCGTGCGCCGCGAGCTCGATCGCCTCATGCCGCTCGACGCGAAGGCCACGCGCTACAGCGCGCAGATCGAGCGAGAGCCGGCGTTGCAGCGCGAGAGCGCCCATGTGAAGCAGCAGAGCGACGTACTCGACGAGCGCCTCCAGCGCATTCGCACGGAGCTCGAGGCGAAGACCGTGTCGGAAGAGGATTACCAGGCGCTGCGCACCGACCATGAATCGGCGAGCCAGGAGGCGCACGCCGCCTCTGTCGCACTGGCTGCGGCGGAGAGCGAGGCCACCGGTGCCTCCGCCGCGCTGGAGGTCGCGCGGAGAGCCATGCGCGAGCTCGAGGACAGGCAGCGGCAGCTCGGCGATCTCAACACGCGCAAGCGGCTGCACGATGAGCTCGACCGCGCCTACACCGACCTGCGCACCGATCTCAACTTCCAGCTCCGCCCCGAACTATCGGAGCTCGCCAGCGCCTTCCTCGCCGACCTCACGGACAGCCGCTACTCGGAGCTGGAGCTCGACGACCAGTACAACGTGGTTGTGCTCGAGGACGGCCTTCCCAAGCCGGTCATCTCCGGCGGCGAGGAAGACCTCGCGAACCTGGTCCTTCGACTCGCGATCTCGCAGATGATCGCCGAGCGCGCCGGCCAGCCCTTCAGCCTCCTGATTCTGGACGAGATCTTCGCCTCGCTCGACGACCTGCGGCGAGCGAGCGTGCTCGAGCTTCTCCGCCACCTGCAGGATCGCTTCGAGCAGGTGATTCTCATCACGCACGTCGAATCGGTCCGCGACATGCTGGATCATGTGATATCGGTGCGATACGATGAGGAGAGTGGCTCGTCCGTGGTGAGTGCGGAAGATGGAAGCAATGGAATCGCTGTTGACGGAATCGGAGCCGTGGAGTCGCTGACAGAGATCAGGGTGGCGGGTTGATGGCAATCGCGCGCAGCTGGCGCATGGGGCAGAAGCCGGACGGACCGTACGAGGCACGTCTCTCCGACGTGCCCGCGCTCAACCGTGTCTTCAGCGACAGCTTCACGGAGCGCTACCGGCGCGATGGCCTCGTGGGCGTACGCGTGCCGTCGCTCAACCCGGCCATCTGGCGCTACGCCATGGAAGATGCCGACGGCGGCGCGATGCTCTGGCGCGACGAGCGCGATGACATAGTCGCGTTCAACGTGGTGCACTGCTCCGGGTGCGAGGGCTGGATGGGGCCGCTCGCCGTGCGGCCGGATGCGCAGGGAACCGGCGTGGGCACGCGCATCGTGCGAGCAGGTGTGGACTGGCTCGAGACGCGCCAGGCCTCCCCGATCGGACTCGAGACGATGCCGCGCACCATGGACAACATCGGCTTCTACTCGCGCATCGGCTTCATCCCCAATCGCCTCACCATAACGATGACCATCGACGCGCTGCACGGGAGCCACCCGCCCACACTGCTGGGGCGTATGGGCATGCGCGACCGCGACGATGCTCTGGGGGAGTGCCGCGCGCTGCTCGATCGCCTTCTGCCGGGCTACGACTTCACGCGCGAGCTCCTCCTCACCACCGAGCTAGGCCTCGGCGACACGCTCCTCTTTCGCGAGCGGGGAGAGCTGGTGGGCTTCGGGCTCTGTCACACCACGCCACTCGTGGAAGGACGCATCCGCGACGAAACGCGCGTGCTCAAGCTCGTGCTCGCGCGCGGCGCGCTCCTGCGCGAGGCGGTAACCGCGCTGGCCGACTTCGCGCGGCGCCACGGCACGCGCCGCGCCGCCTTCAGGGTGCAGACCGAGTACGTCGAAGCGTACCGCTCGCTCGTGGCCTTTGGCGCGCAGGTGCGGTGGACCGACCTGCGCATGACGCTGGAGGGTCATCCAGAGCGGCGTCCCGGCGTTGCCGCCGGCTCCCCGAATGAAGCCGGCCTCCCCGACAGCGAGCGCGGTCTGGTCTGGAGCAACTGGGAGATCTAGCGCAGCAGCGACTCCAGCGCGTCGCCCACGGTGATGTTCCGCAGGTACGCGAGGTTGTGCGGCGTGAACGATGTCGGCGAAATTCCCAGCGCCGGCCACGCGCTCTGGTCGGCGATGGTATTGTCGAGCGAGAGGAGATCCAGGAGACTCGTGGTGACCGGTGGATTGGGGAGGACACGCTGCGCGACAGCTACCAGTGGACGTATCAGCCACACCGGCACACCAACCAGAAGACGCTTCGTCCTCATCGCCACGAGCACGCGGCGCACCATCTGACGAAGCGTGAGCGCTTCCGGCCCGCCCAGCGCAAAGGTCGCATGCTGAGCACTCGACTCGTCGAGAGCCGCGCCCATGGCGCGCGCCACATCGTCCACGGAAACGGGCTGGAAGCGCGCGCTGCCGCCGCCGGGGAGCGGGTAGACGAGGGGCGAGAGACGCACCAGCCGGGCGAGCACGTTCACGAATTCATCTTCCGGTCCGAAGATCACCGACGGACGGAAGATGGTCCACGCCAGACCGCTGGCGCGCACCTGGTCTTCGGCAACTCCCTTGCTGCGCAGGAAGCGGTAGGGCGAGTCGCTCGATGCGCCGTTCTGGGACATGTACACAAGGCGCTCCACGCCTCTCGCTCGCATCGCATCGAGGAGCGTCGTTGTCGCGTCACGGTTCACCGACTCGTAGCTCTCTCCACGCCGCTCCATGGCTATCGCGGCGAGGTGCACTACGGCATCCGCCTCGCTCACCGCCTCCGCCATCGCGCGGCCGTCGCGCACGTCGCCCACCACGATCTCCACGCCGGAGATGGCGAGGCGACGATGCGCCTTCGCGCGGTTTCGCACGAGCGCGCGCACCTGCCAGCCCCTGCGCGCGAGCTCGCGGCAGCTGTGCGTGCCCACGAGGCCGGATGCACCGGTGACGAGCACCGTCCGGCTGCCCCGCCAGGCCTCGGTCTCCGGCCTCTCCTCCTCCGCCATCGCTGCCGTCGTCGCCGGCGCGTCCGCGTGCCGCTTCTGTTCCATCAGGCTGCCCTCCGCCAGTGACCAGCGCTCGCCTGGTGATCTTCGTGATCACCTACCTGTTGATCGCCATCCAGCAAATTCCGGGGATCAGGGTCAATCGTCCAGCCGCCTCGCTCATGGGCGCCGTCGCCATGGTGGTGCTGGGCGGCATGCCAGCGAGCGAAGCATACGCGGCGATCGATCCCAACGTCATCATCTTCCTGCTCGGCGTCCTCCTCCTCACATCCTATCTGGACCTCGGAGGCTTCTTCGAGTGGACCGCCTCGAAGGTGATCGAGCGCGTGAGCAGCGCCCGCATGCTCCTGGCTGCAATCGTCGTCGCGGCAGGCCTGCTCTCGGCGCTGTTCATCAACGATACCATCTGCCTCGTCTTCACGCCGATCCTCGTGATGACGCTCCGTTCGCTGGAGCTGCGGCCGACGCCTTTCCTCCTCGCGCTGGCCTTCGCGTCGAACGTGGGAAGCGCCATGACCGTCACCGGCAATCCGCAGAATATGCTGATCGGCGTGTCGAGCGGTATCGGCTACGCTCCCTTTCTCGCCGCCATGACGCTCCCGGCGCTCGGCGGGCTGCTCATCGTGTACCTGGTGATCGCTCTCGCGTTCCGCAGGGAGCTCTCGGCGAAGCTGCGCGTGCGCGAGCGATCCACCGCCGCGATCGACCGGCCGCTGGTGACGAAGGCGCTGTTCCTCTTCGCGGCCGCACTCGTGGCATGGCTGGCCGGCTACTCTCTGCCCGGAGTGGCGATCGCCGCCGGTACGGTGATGGTCGCGATCGCGCGACGCGATGCGGCGGAGGCGTTCGCTCGAGTGGAGTGGTCGCTTCTGCTCTTCTTCGCCGCGCTCTTCGTGGTGATGGGCGGCGTGCGCGATCTCCCGATCTTTCAGGATCTCACCGTGCGCGCCACCTCGAGCCTGCATGGTGCGCCGTTGCACGACGCGCTGGCGGTGAGCGGCGTGATGACCGTTCTCTCCAACCTGGTCTCCAATGTGCCAGCGGTGCTCCTCTGGCTCCCGGTGGTACCGCACGTCCCCAACGAGCGACTCATCTGGCTGGTGATCGCCATGAGCTCTACCTTCGCCGGGAACCTCACTGTGCTCGGATCGATGGCCAATCTCATCGTGGCCGAGCGTGCGGACGCGCGCGGGGTAACGCTGCGCTTCATGGATTTCCTGCGCGTGGGCGTGCCGGTCACGATCCTCACGCTGGCGTGGGGGGTCGTAGCTCTTCTGCTGGTGATGTGAGCGCGGCCGGCGGCGGGATGAGCTCGCCCGAAACGCGCTTCGCCTTCGTTCGTCTAACCCCGACGGCGTGCGCCGCCACGCTCGACCACGCCCCAGATGAGCAGGAAGACACCCAGGGAGAGGAAGATGTGAACCCATCCCGGGCCGTCGAACGCGAAGGTCATGATCGCCCAGAAAACGAGCATGACAACGGCTACCGGAATCAGCGCTGCACGGTATGCCTTTCGGGGCGAATTCGCTGACGTTTTCGTCGACGAAACAGCGTGTTTGCTCGATTGACTCGCTCGTACGGTCATACTACATTTTGCCGAGGAAAGGGACGAGGAGACTTAATTTTTGAGCCAACAAGTCTCTCGGGTGGGTGCAATATTCTCGGTTGACGCCAGGCCCCAGTGCGGGGAAGGCGGAAGGCCGGGTGCGGACCTCATACATTCGACGGGGCTTCAAAAACCCTCTTCGTTCCAACAACATAACGAGTCCCGCCGTCCGGCGGGACTCGTTATGCTTTTTACCCCGTAGCGGCCGAAAGTCAGCGCTCACTCCACCAGCGCTTCCGCCTCCCGCCGTCGCCCGCGCAGCAGGTGCCAGAAGATGGCGGGGGCGGTGGGACGTGCCCTGATCCACGAGAGAACCAGGACGGCGGCCCAGATCCCATACAGGAGAGTCACCTCGCCGCGCCAGCTCGCCTCCACGAACTGTGCGAGCCAGAGCACGAAGAGCAGAAGGGCGTCCCACCACTCGAACTTCATGCGCACGAGGAGCAGCACGGCCACCAGGCTCTGGGCCACGGTGAGCAATATCTCCTCGCGCTGCGTGCCGTCGAAGGGGAGCGCCGCGGGATGGCCGCTGGAGAGCGAATAGACGATCGGGATCATCGCGGCGAGCACTGTCCACTGGTTCACGTTGCTCGAGAGCATGTTCATGAGCGCCATCGGCGCAGTGTTCACTCGCCTGGCCCAGTGGAACGCGGAGACTTTCTCCGGAAACTCGCTGACGAACGGAGCCACCCACTGCACGAACACGAACTCGCTCACCCCGAGGGCGGTGGCAACCGAGAGCATCGAATCGAGAAAGGGCTCGGCGGTGGCGTAGATCAGAATCCCGCCGGCCAGGAAAAGGGAGCCGATCGCCGCGATCCGCCGCCACCCGCGCTTTCCGTAGGCCCAGCGGGATACGCGCGGCGCGTCCGCGAGCGACTCTTCGCCCTGTGGCGGGAAGCGCCAGAGTACCGCGAGGTAGGCCCCGTACATGGCCACCAGCACTGCGGCGTCTGCGATGCCGAGCGAGCCCTTGTACCAGACCCACACGAAGTACACGAGCGGCGGCAGCGTGGCCAGCACTTCCACCGAATGCTCCGCGTCGAGGTGGATCGGCGCGAATCTTCTTCCTCCGTCGCGACGAAAGTAGGCGGCCACGAAATAGATCATCGGCCAGCCGAGACCGACCAGCAGCCGGATGGCGCCGGTGAAGTTGGCGATCGCCAGATGCACGTGACAGCCGGGCGGCGGCGACGAAACGAAGCACGCCGCGCTGTCGCCGCCCGCCTTCCAGGCTATCACCGCCTCTACAGCGAACTCGGGGAGCGTCTGGATCCAGGCAAGTATGGCGAGCGCCAATCCCTGCGATATCAGGAACTGCGCCGCCTCAGCGCCCCATGCCACCAGGAACGCGCTGAGGAGCATGCTCGGGAAGGTCCAGAGAGTGGACCACGCCGTGGATGCCAACCCGGACGCCGCCTTGATGATGAGTTTGACGTTCAACGCGGCATGATCCGAGTGAGAGATGACCTCGTGGCGTCCGCATCGCCGGTTCGCGGTGCGGCGAGCCGCCGCGCCGAGTACGTTTCACCACCTGCGCACGGGATGTGCGCTGGGGAGTGAAACGAGCGGAAGCTAGACCGGCGATCAGAAGCGCTCAAGAAGCCACAGTCCCATGGAGGCGAGTCAGAGAGATGGCCGACAAGAAGCGTTCCACCAGCAGAGTCGACGGCCGGCGCGGTATACCCGACGAGGTGACGCGCCGCGCCGAGCCCCCGGCCGAACCGCTCGACGAACGTCCCCGAGTGAAGGCGAGCGCGGTGCCGATGCCGCGTGCCGACATGGGGCTCGATCTCGATGCCGCTCCGGCGACCAATCCCGAGTTCGAGGCGCTGGTGCACCGGATGCTCGAGATGCTCGGTGAGGCACCCGAGCGGGCCGGGCTCCTGAAGACTCCCGAGCGGGTGTCCAATTCGCTCACCTGGCTCACACGCGGCTACGGGATGGACGTGAACGAGGTGGTGGGCGACGCCGTATTCGCGGATCCGTACTCCAGCATGGTCATGGTGCGCGACATCGAGCTCTACTCGCTCTGCGAGCACCACATGCTCCCCTTCTTCGGCAAAGCGCACATCGCCTACATCCCCGACGGTCGCATCGTGGGACTTTCCAAGCTTCCACGAATCGTGGAGGTGTTCGCGCGGCGCCTGCAGGTGCAGGAGCGGCTCACGGAGGAGATCGCGCAGGCGATCCAGAGTGTGCTCAACCCGAAAGGCGTGGGCGTGGTGATCGAAGCATACCATCTCTGCATGATGATGCGCGGAGTGCAGAAGCAGAACTCGCAGACCGTGACCTCGGCGGTGCGTGGCATCTTCCGCAACGACGCGCGTACTCGCGAGGAGTTCCTTGCGCTGGCGCACGACGGTACGTCGGTACGCCGGTGACGGATCGGCTGCGCGGGCGGGTGGCGCTCGTCACCGGCGCCACGCGCGGAATCGGGTTGGCGACGGCGCGCGCGCTGGTCGCCGAAGGCGCGTATGTCGCCATGCTGGCGCGCAGTGCGGAAGCGTTGCGGGAGCGTGCTTCGGAGATCGGTGACGGAGCGAGGGCATTTCCTGGCGACATCACGGACGCCGCCGTCGTGGAGCGCACGCTCGCCGCCGTGCGCCGGGAAGTGGGCGAGCCGGATATCCTCGTCAACAACGCCGGCGTCTTCGAGCCGCGTCCCGTCGAGGATGTGTCGCCCGAGGACTTCGCGCGGACCGTGAACGTCAATCTCGTTGCGGCGTTCGCGCTCGTGCACACGCTCCTTCCCGCCATGCGCGCCGCGCACTCGGGTCACATCGTGACCATCGGATCGGTGGCCGATCGCACCGCGTTCCCCGGCAACAGCGCCTACGCCGCCAGCAAATTCGGACTGCGAGCGCTGCACGAGGTGCTGCGCAACGAGCTGCGCGGGAGCGGCGTGCGCGCTTCACTGGTCTCACCCGGCCCGACCGACACGCCCATCTGGGACGCTGTCGAGCGAGCGCCGTCGGTACCGCGCTCGTTCCCGCAGCGCTCCGAAATGATGCCGCCGGACGCCGTGGCGTCCGCCGTGCTCTACGCGCTCACGCTGCCCGCCGAAGTAAACGTGGACGAGCTGCGTCTCTCGCACTCGTAGCCGCGCGCCGTGTTCATAGAGTTGGTCGGCTCGCTTCGCTGCGTGCACGTGCACCAGCTCTCGTGGCTCGTAGTATCGGCGTATCGGATGGAAGATCGCGACATCGTGAGCGGCGAGCTCGGTTGTCACATCTGCGGCGCGCGCTACCCCATCGAGTACGGCGTCGCCGACTTCCGCGAGCTCGGCTCCGAAGCCGAGGCCTCTCGGCAGCGTGTCCCAGCCGCACCGCGCGCTCCCGATACTCTCTTCGATACCGACCCCACCGAGCTCGCGCTACGCGCTGCAGCGCTCCTCGAGATCACATCTCCCGGCGGCGCGGTCGTACTCGCCGGCCAATGGAGCGCCGCTGCGCGGCCGCTGGCCAGCGGCGAGTCGAGCGAGCGAGTCCACGTTCTCGCCCTGGACCCCGCAACCGACGTGCAGAGCGGCGACGGCATCTCCATAGCGCTCACCGGACGCCGTCCCCCTCTGCGCCCCGCAACCGTGCGTGGCATCGCGCTCGACGAAGCCCACTCCGACCCGTCCTACGTTGCCTCCATCGCCGACTCCCTCCGCCCCGGCGCGCGCCTCCTCGCCCCCATCTCCGCTCCTCTCCCCCCCGGCCTCGCCGAGCTCACCCGAGACGACCGCTTCTGGCTCGCCTCGAAGGGGAGGGAGGTGAGGGTGGAGTTGAAAAGAGGTTAGAAGAAGACAGGCGACGGGGAACAGAGCTGCGAGAGTGCAGCAACTGAACGGTTCGGGGTTCGGGTAGCGCTGTCCCCTCTTCCCGTTCCCTCACTCCTCCCTGTACAGCCCATCGATCACCTCCCTGTATCTCTTGTCCACCGCGCGGCGCCTGACCTTGAGGGTCGGGGTGAGCTCGCCGCGCTCGATGGAGAATTCGTGAGGGAGGAGGCCTACCTTTTTCGGGGTTTCGAAGCTGGCGAGACCGTGGAGGGTGCCAAGGACCTCGCGCTCCATCTTCGCGCGAACCGGGGGTTGGGAGATCAGGTCGGCGCGGTCGGTGAAGGAGATGTTCTTGTAGTTCGCCCACTTCTCCAGATTGTCGAAGTTGGGGACCACGAGTACCACCGGATACTTGCGCTTGTCGCCGATCATCACCGCCTCGGTGACGTACTTGTTCGTCTTGATCGCGTTCTCGATCGGCTGCGGAGCGATGTTCTTGCCGCCGGCAGTCACGATTATGTCTTTCTTGCGGTCGGTGATGCTCAGGTAACCGTCGGCGTCCAGCACCCCGATGTCGCCGGTGTGGAACCAGCCGTCCGGCTCGAGGACCGCGCGTGTATCCTCGGGGCGGTTGAAGTAGCCCTTCATCACGTTCGGGCCGCGCACCACGATCTCGCCATCCTCAGCGATTCTCACCTCCACGCCGGCGATGGGCTGGCCCACGGTGCCCATCCTGAAATGGTCGGGGGTGTTCACGGCGATCACCGGTGATGTCTCCGTGAGCCCGTACCCTTCGAGGATCATGAGGCCGGCCGAGTAGAAGAACTTGTTGATCTCGACGGCCAGCGGCGCGCCGCCCGACACGAAGTAGCGCAGCCGCCCGCCCACACGTTCGGCGAGCTTGGAGAAGACGAGCTTGTGCGCCACTGCGTAGCGTATGGCGAGCCATGGGCCCGGCCTGCGTCCCGCCAGCGTTTCGTTGGCCCAGCGCTCGCCCACTGCCCGTGCCCAGAAGAAGATCTGCTTCTTCGCGCCGCCGGCGGAGAGCGCGTTCTCGAGAACGCGCGCGTAGATCTTCTCGTAGATGCGCGGAACCGACACCACGATCGTGGGGCGGACTTCTCCCAGGTTGTCCACGATCGTGTCCATGGATTCGACGTACGCGATGGATACGCCCACGGCGAACATCAGGTAGTCGAACATCCGCTCGAGAATGTGCGACAGCGGAAGAAAGCTGAGCGACACGTCGTCGCCGCGGAAAGGAATCGCTCGCGTCACCGCGGCCACGTTGGAGGCGATGTTGCCGTGCGTGAGCATGGAACCCTTCGGCTTACCCGTGGTGCCGGAAGTGTAGATGATCGTCGCTACCTGGTCGGGACTCACATCGAATGCCTCGCTCCGGTAGCGCTCTGCCGCACCGCGACTGTCGTCATCCACTCCGCCACCGGAGGCAGCGCCCTTCGCCTCGAGCGCGGCGAGGGTGAGCTCCACGCCGTCGCTCTCGGTGGCGTCGAAGCCGATCACCCACGTGAGCGAGGGCAGCTTCGCGCGGATCGACGCTATCGTGCGCGCGTGCTCCGCGTTCGACACGAAGATCGCCACTGCGCCGGAGTCGTCGAGGATGTGCAGCATCTGCTCGGCGGGGAGCGTTCCGTACACCGGAACGTCCACGAAGCCCGCGGTGAGGCAGGCGTAGTCGGCGATCGCCCACTCGGGCCGGTTCTCGGAGAGGATAGCTACGCACGAGCCGCTCGGGATGCCGAGCGCGCGCAGCCCGAGGCCGACGTGGCGCACCCGCTCCACGAGTGTGCGGTGCGATACCGGCTGATAGCGGCCGCCAACTTTTACCTGCAGCGCATTCGGCCGGTCGTGACGTTCCGCGGCATCGTAGAAGAGCTGATTGAGCGTGATCGGCGAGATGAAATCCTCACCACGATCCTCCCTGGGGGACACGGCGCTTGCGGACATCGCTTCCTCCAACGAGATGGGGAGCTGCTGCTACTGCGGCACCTGGATGGTGTAGTGTACCACGAAGCGTATCGGCGTGGACGGCCCGCCGGGCTGTGCTGCCCGCGCTGCCACGATCACCGAGTCGGTGTCGGGCGTGGCGAATGGAGTGATGCGCAACGCCTGACTGGTGGAGCCGTCTGCGCCGGTGGTGACGAGGAGCGAGGGCTTTCTGGAAGCGCCGTTCACCAGCTGAACCTTCGTGGAGTCGCTATTGTCGTACCCCGCCGGGTACAGGAAGTTGTAACTCACCAGGTAACTCGGAACCGGGATGGTGTCGCTTCCCGCCACGTGTACGAGCCTGACGCGCAAATTCTGGAGAGTATCGCGGCCAGTGGTGAAGTCTATCGTGTAGTGGAGCGTGTCGACCAGCGAATCCAGCGCGATGATCGCGGTGGGCGGGAGCACCACGGTGAGCGTGACCGGCTGCGATTGCAGACTTCCCACGTGCGCGACGATCCGCGTCTGTCCCGTGTCGCGTCCCACCACTATTCCCGTCGTGGTGTCCAGCGTTATCCGGTGCAGCGAGTCGAGCGCCAGAAAGTGGATGGGCGCGTCCGGGATCGGATCGCCGTCGGAGTTGTAGACAGTTGCTCGCAGCGGTGCCGCGTTCCCCGCGCTGTCGCGCATCGTGTCGCCCACCACCACCGAGGGAAGGGGAGGCGCGAACGACTCGATCGCCACCGCCGCCGACGGTTCCGTGCCCACCTTGGTGCACGCCAGCGCGGCGGTAGCGACGATTGCGGCGGCGATCGTGGCGAGCCGGATGGCGGAAGCACGCCTGCCTGTGCCAGTCACTCGAAGCGCTCCGCAAGAACGGTGGTCAGGTTCACGTACGCCTGCGCCGCGGGATCGGCGGGTGAACGGAGAACCACAGGCTGCCCGGCCGCGAACGCTTCCGACGCGGCGCTGGTGCGTGGAACCACGGTGTCGAAGACCATGTTGCGCGGCAGATGCTGGCGCACGTAGTCGGCGACGCGACAGCACGCTTCGCTCTTCGCGTCGAACATGGTGAGGACTATTCCGTCGAGCGTGAGGTCCTCGTTCACCGCCACTATCTCCTGGATTCCACGGAGGATCTGCGGCGTCGTCTGCAGGGCGAGCGGTTCGCACTGCAGCGGCACCACCACGTGCTGGCTGGCTTCGAGCACCCGGTGCACCACCGGCCCCAGCCCGGGAGGTGTGTCCACGATGGTGATGTGAGTGCGCTGTCGAGCCAGCGACAGGAGGCTCGGAAGGAGATCCGTGTTCTCTATCCGGTGCTGATATTCCGCGTGGCTCGTTTCGGTACTCACGGTACCGGCAAGGATCACGCGCAGCCAGGGAAGAGCCGTCGGGAGTATCACCTCGCGTAGCGAGCGCTCGCCCGCGATGTAGTCGGAGATTCCGTAGAGCGAGTGGCCGCGACGCAGGCCCACGCCATACCGCACCGCTCCCTGGGGGTCCACATCCACCAACAGCGTCTTGAGTCCGCGCCGCGCGAATGCCGCGGCGAGGTTGACCGCCGTGGTGGTCTTGCCCACGCCCCCCTTCTGGCTGACTACCGCGAGGACCTGTCCCACTCGCTACTCGGAGTCGTTCGCCGATCCGGACGCGCCGGCGGCGCCATCCCTACCAGCGTCGGCACCCTCGTCGTCTCCCTCGGATCTGATCCGCGAGAGCGTCTCACGCGCGTGGCGCACCCAGCGCTCCGCCTCGGCGTTCGTGGGCGGCTTGGCGAGGAAGGTGGTCAGGTGCCGCTCGGCGCCCACCGTGTCGCCGCGCTTGAGGAGGAGAAAGGCGAGGCCGTAGTGCGCGCCGCTCAGCTGTGGATCGAGCTCCAGCGCGCGCCGATAGCAGCGTATGGCATCGTCGAGGCGCGCAGTCTTGGAGTAGGCGATCGCCATGTTCTGCAGGATCCGCTGGTCGTTCGGCTGATCGCGCAGGGCGAGGCGGTAGGACGTGAGTGCTGCGTCGTAATCTCCCTGGCGCTCCAGCGCCAGCGCTTCACTGAGATAGTCGAGGCGCTGCGGCTTGGGGGCTTGCGACGACTTTCCACCCGTCAGGCGGCTCCACCAGGACATACGGTCGCGGCTAGGGTATGGGACGACGTGAGGAACGTAAATCTGTACGACTGTGCAACATGAGCGCCCGTATGGACCTCTCGAAACGGCAAAGTTACCGCTTGCCCACGAGCGCGGCAACTGCGCTGTCACTCTCGCGCGAGAGCACTTAGGTTGATCTGGACCGGGTGATGGACGAAAGTTACGGCGCCGCCGGACGCTCAGATCGGGGGGAATCATGTCACCACGTGGAAGAGTAGACGCGGCTCGAGGCGTACTGGAGGTGGACTGGCCGCTCTTCGGCGAGCTCTCTCGCGCCCTCGCCCTCAAGGTCGCGCGGGCCTACGACCCGGAGATCGTTGTGGGAATTGCCACCGCCGGCGTGATCCCCGGCGCTGTGGTCGCGGCGATAATGGGTCGCGAGTTTCACTCGATCATCGTGAGCCGTCGCTACCACGCCGAGACGATCCGCGAGACGCCCGCCATCATGGGCGCGGCTCCCTCTGAAGTCCGCGGCCGGCGCGTCCTCATCGTTGACGAGACGTGCGATAGCGGTGACACGATGCGCCTCGCCGTAGCCGCCATCGTCAACGCCGGCGCCGCCGACGTCCGCACCGCTGTCTGCTTCCGCACCGGCCCCTACGATCCCGATTTCACCGCCCTCGATACCGAGAGCGAAATCCTGCTTCCCTGGGACGGGGACGTGTACCTGGGGGAGGGGTAGGGGGATCGAAAGCAGAGGGCAGAGGGCAGAGGGCAGAGAGAAGAGGGCAGAATAGCAGGAAGCTACGACGTACAGAGCCATCCCCGCTCGCGCGGGGATGACTGGGTTCAAGACAGCTCACTGCTTTCTGCCTTCTGCTCTCTGCCCCTTTAGCTACTCCACCCTACCAACCGCCTCCTCATACCCCACCCCCCTCTCCATCTCGTCGTAGACGTAGCGCATGACGTCGCCGTTGCCGAGGAGGAAGCGGCAGCGGGGGGCGCCGGTGGAGCGGCACTCCACTTCCAGGACGGCGAGGGGAACGTCGGAGAAGTGGCCGAAGAAGTCGGCGAACATGCCAGTGGTGAAGTGGCAGGCGGGGTGCTCGAGGTGGTCGTGCGGGTCGGCCTCGCCCCAGTCGCGCGAGTCCACGATCGCCACCGCGTCGCGCAGCGTCTCCAGCTCGACCGTTCCCCAACCGGCATCGCGGAAGTAGGTGGAAGCGTGGCGCTGGAAGTCATTCATGGGGAGCTCGGCGGCGTCTTCTACGCCCTGCGAGCGGAGCCAGCGCTCGAACGAGGCGTATACGGCGCGTCCGCCGGCGTAGCCGGCTTCCTGGAGGCAAGCTGCCGCCTCGGGGCCAGCGTCGCGCAGGAGCGCGCTGCGCAGCGCGGAGAGCGCGCCGCGGCTCACGGCCAGCATCTCGCCGCCGGCCAGATCGATTCCCGCTGATGTGGTCATGTCGTCACTCGCCATCCTTCAGTCTCCGCATTAGCTCCGCTTCGTCAATCGTTTCGACACCAAGCTCGCGCGCCTTCTCCAGCTTGCTCCCGGCGTCGGCTCCGGCTACCACGAATGTCGTGGACCTGGA
Organism: Gemmatimonadaceae bacterium; assembly: GCA_035700125.1. Taxonomy (GTDB): domain Bacteria; phylum Gemmatimonadota; class Gemmatimonadetes; order Gemmatimonadales; family Gemmatimonadaceae; genus JADGGM01. Next base: position 20,987 of record DASSOX010000130.1, on the reverse strand, counting down.
GACCGAGTTCGTGACTCTGCCCCCGTTAGCCTCGATCACCTCGGTGGCGTCCTTTCGCGACAGCGTCGGGAGCGTCCCAGTGATGACGATCGTCTTCCCCTTGAGGCTACTTCCGCCATCGCGCCGCCTGGGTTCCACGAGATTCACACCCGCCGCACGCAGCTTCTCCACCAGCTTCCTCGTGGTGGAGTTGTCGAAGTAGCCCACCACGGACTTCGCGATGATCTCGCCGATCCCGTGCACCTGCAGGATATCTTCCTCGCTGGCCGCGGCCAGCGCATCGATGTTGCCGAAGTGCCGCGCCAGGAGCTCGGCCGCGCCCTCGCCCACGTGCGGTATCCCGAGTCCGTTGAGGAGGCGCGAGAGCGGCTGCTTCTTCGCGCCCTGGATCGCCTCGATCAACTTCTCCGCGCTCTTCTGCGCGAAGCGGTCGAGGGGGAGAAGATCGTCCACGGTGAGCGAGAAGATATCGGCGAAATCGCGGATCAGGCCGGCCGCGAGAAGCTGCTCGATTCGCGCGTACGACAGTCCGTGGATGTCCATCGCGCCGCGCGATGCGAAGAAGACCAGCCCCTCGAGCTGTCGCCCGGGACAGGCGACGTTCCGACAGTAGATGGCGACGCCATCTTCCTCGTGCTCCACCGGCGTGCCGCAGCGCGGGCAGCGCTTCGGCATGTGCCACACCTTCTCGCTCCCATCGCGCTTGTCGGGCACCGGACCGATAACCTGCGGGATCACTTCGCCGGCGCGCTTCACCTGCACCCAGTCTCCGACTCGCAGATCCTTGGAGTGGATGAGCGCCTCGTTGTGCAGCGTGGCGAGTTTCACGATCGTTCCGCCGATCTCCACCGGATCGAGAACCGCGAACGGGTTGAGCATCCCCGTTCGTCCCACGTTCACCTCGATGCTCAGCAGCTTCGTGGTGGCGATGTCGGGCGCGAACTTGCGCGCGATTGCCCAGCGCGGGTCACGTCCTCCAACCACGCCGAGCTCGCGCTGCAGCGCGAAGGAATTCACCTTCACCACCACGCCGTCTATTCCGAAGTTGAGCTGCGCCCTGAGCCGCTGCTCCACCTCGTGCACGAAGCCGATCGCCTCGTCGAGGTCCTTGCAGAGGATGCGATGCGGCTCCACGGGGATCCCCCAGCGCTCCAGCGTCTCGAGCTGATCCCATTGCGCGGAGAAGGGAAGTGCCACTCCCGGCGGCGCTTCCACGGAGAAGCCGAAGAAGCGCAGCGGACGCTTGGCCGTCTCACCCGGGTCGAGCTGCCGCAGCGAGCCCGCCGCGGCGTTGCGTGGGTTCGCGAACACCGGCTTCTCCTCGGCGATCCGCTGCTCGTTCAACTGCTCGAAGCGGTCGAAGGGGAGGTAGCACTCGCCGCGGATCTCGATGAGCTCGGGCGGATTCTTCTCGTTGAGCCGGAGCGGGATGTCGCGAACGGTGCGCAGGTTGGGCGTCACGTCCTCGCCGATTCTTCCGTTGCCGCGAGTGGAACCGGTGACGAGGATCCCATTCCGATACGTCAGGCTGACCGCCGCGCCGTCTATCTTGAGCTCCGCCGTGTAGCGTTCCCGCGCTCCATCACCCGCGAGTCGGACTATCCGCTCCTCCCACTCCCGCAGCTCGTCGTCGTTGAAGGCATTCCCGAGCGAGAGCATCGGCACGATATGCTCGTGTTTCGACAGCTCGCTCTGCGGCGGCGCACCCACTCGCTGCGTAGGTGAATCGGGCGTCCTGAGCTCCGGATGCGCCGCCTCCAGCCCCTGCAATTCCCTGAACAGCCGATCGTACTCGAGGTCCGAAATCTCCGGCTGATCCAGCACGTAATACTGGTAGCTCGCCCGCTCGAGGCTCTGCCTCAATTCGTCCGCGCGCGCATGCAGCTGCGAGAGGTCATCTGGCATGCGGGGGAAGATAGTGGGAGAGAGCAGAAAGCAGAAAGCAGAGAGCAGAAAGCAGAAAGCCGTGAACTACCTCGGGGTTGAGGGCCCTAGCCCCACGAGCCGTTACTGCTTTCTGCTTTCTGCTTTCTGCTTTCTTCCCGCACTACCTCCATCGCCACCGACACCAATCTCTCCAACTCTTCATCCGACGAAGGGGGGAGCAGCGTCTCCGCCCACATGTGGCCTTCGGCTGCGGTGTAGCGGTCGAGGAGTCTGCGGATGAAGGCGACGAGGGCGATGCGCTGGAGCTCGGAGTCGCGGCGGCCGCGGTCGGGCTCCTGCTGGGCGCGGAGGAGGGACTCGAAGCGGTGAGCGTTGCGTAGCGCGTTGGCGGTGAGCGAGGCGATCACCTGCGCGAAGGCGATGTCCCGATCGGAGAAGGGGGCAGCGCCACGCTCGGTGCGCATGAAGATGGCGCCGATCACCGAGCCACGCCATCTGATGGGAACCACCACTATCGAGCGAACGTTGCGCAGCGCCAGGAGGTGCTCGGCGCCCTGGAACATCGGGTCGGCGCTGGCGTCGGGGATGAAGACGGTCTCCCCACTCTCGAAGGCGCGCTTGAGCTCGGGATAGCGCTCCAGGTCTATCACGAAGTTGCTGATGCGTGGGTCCTCGTACGTCGCCATGAGGCGGACGTCGCGCTGCTCACCGAGGAGGAAGATCGAGCAGCGATCGAGGCCGAAGGCCCGGCCGAGGCGGCGAGTGATGGCCTGGAGGATGTCGACGAAGTGCAGCGACGAGGAGATCTCGGTGAGGATGTCGACCACGGCCACGAGCTGATCGCGCTCGCGCTCCAGCTCGGCCACGCGCAGCCGGAGCCACTCCGCCTCGTCAGACGGCCTGGCCTGCCAGGTACTCCCCTCCGTCTCCGTCCTTTCCCGATTCTCCTCCTCGGGACGCCACGCCACTCGCACGCTGCTCATCGATATCCTTGGAATGGGCATTGAACTCGGCGCTGTCGAAGCGGACAACCTTGTTGCGGCCGAGTGCCTTGGCCACGTACAGCGCGTCGTCTGCGGCCTTCACGAGATCTTCGCGGTGTCTGATTCGCGGGTGAGGCCACGCGGCCACCCCACAACTCAGCGTGCAGCGAAGCGTGACGGCATCGCATCTGAAGAGATGCTCCTCTACTTCCTGACGCGCACGTTCCGCGAAGGTCACGGCGGCGTCGAGTACGGTGCCCGGGAGGATGGCCATGAACTCTTCCCCGCCGTAGCGGCCGATCCGGTCTATCTCACGGACGGCCTGACGTAGTAGCGAGGCGAGGTCACGGAGGACCTGGTCCCCCGCCTGGTGCCCGAAGGTATCGTTGACGTCCTTGAAGTGGTCGAGATCGAACATCACCACCGCCAGCGGCTCGTGCAGGCGCAGCGAGTGGTCGAACATTTCGCGCAGGCGCTGCTCGAGATGCCGACGATTGTAGAGCCCAGTGAGACCGTCGGTGACCGCGATTCGCGTGAGTTTGGCGTTCGCGGTTGCGAGATCGCGCTCCCGGCGCTTGAGCTCATCCTGGAGCGACTTGATTCGCAGCATGGCGCGCACGCGCGCCTGCAGCTCGTCGAAGTTGATCGGCTTGGTGATGTAGTCGTCCGCTCCGGCGCCCAGCCCTTCGACCTTGTTCTCGACCGAGTCGAGAGCGGTCTGCATGATGATGGGAATGAAGGGGAGGCTCTTGTCGGCCTTGATCCTGCGCGCTACCTCGTTGCCGTCGAGGCGCGGCATCATGACGTCGAGCAGGATGAGGTCGGGCGGCGAGGCATGCACTTTGTCCAGTGCTTCCTCACCGTCGCCCGCGCACGCGGTCCGATAACCCATTGCCTCCAGGCGCGCACGCAGCACTTCTACATTGTCGGGATGATCGTCGACTATGAGAACGCGTGGGGGGAGTGCTACATCAGCTGCCATCTCACCGTCCGATGAACTTCGCCACCTCGCTGACTACCGCCTTCGGTTCGCACGGCTTCGCCAGGTAGCTATCGCAGCCCACCTCCATCGCCTTCTCGCGGTCGGACACGAGAGCGTGGGCGGTGAGAGCCACGATGGGAATCGATCGCGTTTCCGGATCCCGCTTGAGCACCTGCGTCGCTTCCCAGCCGTCTATGACCGGGATGGAGATGTCCATGAGGATCAGGTCCGGCTTCTCGGCGCGTGCCTTGGCGATGCCCTCTTCCCCATTGAGCGCCTCCATGACACGATACCCGAAATGCTGGAGTATTGTGGAATAGACGATGCGGTTGTCCTCGTTGTCTTCCACGAGTAGTACAGTCTTACCCGAGGGACTCATGCATTTCCTCATTCGTATGTCGCGCCGGTACTAGCGGCGCGGGCCAGAGAAGCAAGTTCCTTACCAAGTTCAACACCCGGATACAGCGCCCGGATTCAATGCCAGGCGAAAAGGAGGAGCCCCGAGCGATGTCCCATTATAGCGAACTGACCAGTGCTTCCGCACGTCGCGGCTCTCGTCGCGGCGGCAATTACCGAGGTGAGGCCATGGACGCCACTTCGAATGGTTACGACACCGAGGCCATGGGCAGCAGCTACGAGGAGACGATGGAGTGGGACAACATCGGCATCTTCGGCGCTGGCCTCGCCGCCGGCCTCGCCCTCGGCGCCGGCCTCGCCCTCCTCCTTGCCCCACGCAGCGGCGAGGAGACCCGCGAGCTCCTCGGCGAACGCTCTCGCTGGGTCACCGACCGCGTCTCCGGCGGCTTCGATGACCTTCGCGAGAATGTAGAACGCGCCACCCGCCGCAGCCGCCGCAAACTCCGCCGCGGGATAACCAGGGGGAGGTGGATGGTGGAGGATATGAGGGGGTGAGGGGGGCAGAGAGCAGAGAGCAGAAAGCAGTGAACGGCTCTTGGGGGTAGGGCCCTCACCCCCGAGGTAGTTCACTGCTTTCTGCTCTCTGCTTTCTGCTCTCTCATAACTTTTTGATCTCCGCTTCCGCCTGCTGCTTGTAGAACTTGTCGTTGTAGTCGAGGGGCTTGCCGTCGATCACGAGCTGGAATTGTTCGCGGGCGCGATCGCGGTCGCCGGGCGCGTTGCGGTCACGGTAGATCTCGGCGAGATCGAGGTGGTGGACGAGGCGGGTCGGGTCCGCCTTGACCGACTTCTCCATGTAGTCCACGGCGTTGTCCCAGCTCGCCTGTGAAAATATGTCGCCGCCGAGGAAGTTCTTCGCGAAGAAGCGGGAGAATCCGCTGAGGCGCATGATCTCGGCGTTCCAGCGTCCCATTACGTGCAGCGCGCCGGGGTGGAGCGAGTCGTACTTCAGCGCGTCCAGCGCCTGCTGCCGGATTTCCTTCGCGTAGTTCACGCGCTGCTTCGCGCCCAGCGTGAGCGCGACGCGACCGAGCGCGCGGGCGAGGACGAAGTGGCCCTCGGCGTCGCTCGGGTTAACGGCTACGGCACGCCGGGCGTACTTCTCACCCTCGGAGAAGTAGGCCTCGCGCTGTGCTTCGTCCGCGTTGAACTCGCCAAGATCCACCGCATCGCGCGACGCCTTCCAGAGTGCCTCGTACGACATGGAGTCGATCGCCAGCGCCGCCTTGTAGTGAGCGAGGGCGAAGGCCGGGCTCATCGCGTCGTGGGCGCTGTCGCCCTGCGCTATGCGAGCGGCGACCTCCGGCGAAACGACCGGCGCGGATTGCGCCGCAGCGGCCTGAGCCAGCGCGAGCATCCCGGCCGAAAAGACGAGGTAGCGCACGGACATGGAACCTCCGACATTGTGGCATGTGTGCCGAGGGGCAACTCGTGTGTGCTCCTCGCGGCGGCGGGGAGTGCCGACGCCAATCCAGGTATACCCCAGAGGACGGCCAATGCTCGCGCAACGTCTCATAGAGCGCAAGCGCAACGGTGGACGGCTCGAGCCCGGCGAGTGGCGCGCGCTGGTGCATGCCTATTCCTCCGGCCACGTGGCAGACCACGAGCTGGCGGCGTTCCTCATGGCTGCGTACCTGCGCGGGCTCGATCTCACCGAGGCGCACTCGCTCACGGAGGCGCTGCTCGGACTCGCGGAGCCGCTATTCCCCACCGCGGCCGGCGCGTTCCGCGTGGACCTCCATTCCACGGGCGGAGTGGGAGACAAGGCATGGCTCGTGGTGGCGCCACTCCTGGCGTCGCTCGGAGTACCCGTGCCAATGATGTTGGGCGCCTGCTGCGATCCGGTTGGCGGGCCGCTCCAGAAGCTCCTCGCCATCCCCGGCTTCCGCACGACGCTCTCGCTCGCGGAGGCGCGCGAGCAGCTGGATCGCATCGGCTGCGTGCTCATGGAATGCCCTCGCGAGGCGGCGCCGCTCGATGCACGCCTGGCTGCCCTGCGTCGGGCCACGGCAACGGCGGAGTCGCCCACGTTCAGCGCCATCGAGATAGCCGCACGCAAACTAGTGGAAGGACTCCGCGGGCTGGTGCTCGATATCAAGATCGGTCCTGGCGCCGTGATGAGATCACCGCGTGACGGGCTCGCGCTCGCCGTGCTTCTGGCGGAGCTGGCGAGCGCCCGCGGATGCGAGAGCGTGGCACTTCTCACCGCCATGGATCGGCCGCTCGGCCGCGCGGTCGGGAGCGCGCTGGAGATCGAGGAGGCTATTCATGCGCTGCAGGGAGAAGGCCCGCCCGATCTCGTGGAGGTGAGTCTCGCGCTCGGCGCGGAGATGCTCCTCCTGGCTCGGCGTGCGGTCACCCGCGAGGAGGCGCGTGAGCTGCTCGGCGCGGCGATCGCATCGGGCGCCGCGGCGCGGAAACTCCAGGAGGTGATCGAGACGCAGGGCGGCAATCCCGCCGTGGTGGATGACCCCGCGGCGCTGCCGCAGGCAGAGGAGTGCGAGCTCTTCGTCGCGCCGCAGCGCGGCTTCGTGGCGTGCGTGGAGCCGCGCGCGGTAGCACGCGGGCTCGCGACTCTTTGCTCGGGAGCATCGGTCGCGGGCAGTGCAGGAGAGGAGTCGGTGGGTTTCGTGGTGAGCGCGAAGCCGGGCGACTGGGTAGAGGAGGGCGAGCCGCTGGCCACCGTGTTCGCCCGTACCGCGCAGGACGTGGCACGCGGGCGTGCGGCGCTCGCCGAAGCGATTCGAATCGCCGAAGAAGTCGAGGCGCCTCTTCCCCTCATCTCGCACCGCGTGGATACAGGTCGTACGACATCGTACGATGAGGGTCTCGCCGGATGAGCGGCCAGCCCGATGCGGCCTACGAAACTGCACTGCGCCTCCTTCAGGCGGAGGGCGCGCATGCGAGCTCGCCTCCGGGCATCGTCATCGCGGCCGGTGACAGGGTGCTCCGGAAGATGCAGCGCGCCCTGGCTCGCTGGTTCGGACCCCAGGGGTGCCACGCCCTGCTCGCTCGAGCGCTCGAGCGCACGCGCACGGTCCACCCCGCGCTCGAGGCGGTACAAGTGGCAGAGCCGGGTGGTGAGAACGATGCCATCATCGCGCCGGACGCATTTGCCGCTCTGGCATCGCTCCCGTCCGAGTCGGCGCTGGCCGCGTGTGCGAGTGTGATCGCCGAGATCGTGACCCTGCTCGGCCAGCTCGTTGGCGAGGATGCGGCACGCCGCCTCATGGACCACGGCTGGCCGGAGTGAGCGCTTAGGCGGCCAGATGCGATGCGCGCCGCCGCGCCGCGGCACTCTAATCGCGTATACTCACCTCTCCGAGCTCTTGGATGGAGGTGCGGTTCGATGCCCGACCGAGGAGCTGCCGAGCGCGACCAGCGCTCGACGAGGCGACCGCCGGAGGCCGGCGCACAGTCACAGCGGTCACACCGGGAGGTAGAGATCCGCGCGGCCGCGCTGCGACCTGATCCGGTGGCGAGCGTGCTCGCGATGGTTGCTGCGGCGCCGCTCGGCATCGCGATCACCAACGGCCGCAATTTCGACGTAGTCTACGCCAATCCCGAGATCCGCCTTCTGCTGAACGCCGCCAGCGACACGGTTTCCGGCCAGCCGTTCGAGGACATCTTTCCGAGCTTCCAGGCGAAGCGATGCCTCACGTTGCTGAGAAGGGTGTACGAGACCGGCCGCGCGATGCGCGATGTGAGGATGGTGCTCGGGAAGCACGGCGCGCTGCGGGGAGAGGGAACGGAGGGCGCGCTGAAGAGAGCCCGACTCTGGCGGCTCACCGCCTGGCCGCTCGTCAGGAGCGATACGCACTCGGTCGGACGGCAGTTCGTGTTGTGCGTGCAGGACAGCACAGCTTACGAGCAGCGCTTCCAGGAGTCGCGCGTGCTCGTGGACGGGATGCGCGATCTCAACGAGCGTCTCCTGCTCACCGCGCTGCGCGAGAAGGAACAGACCGAGCGAGCGCGCGCCGTCAGCGAGAGCATGTCCACCTTCCTCGCCACTATGAGCCACGAGCTGCGCACGCCGCTCACCGCCATCCTCGGATACCAGGCGATACTCTCGGAGGGGCTTTCGGGACCCGTTACCTCCACGCAGGCGCGTCAGCTCGATCGCATCAAGACGAGCGCCGAACATCTCCTTGCCGTCATAAACGGGATCCTGGGCTTCGCGCGAGTGGAGGTGGGGCGCGAGTCGCTGAACCGCGCGCACGTGGATGCCACGCGGCTGCTCGAGGAAACGCGGGTGCTGGTCCTGCCGATGGCGCGCAGCAAGGGGCTGCCCGTGCGCCTCGAGCCGCCCGAGCCCGCGTTCACGATGGACACCGATCGCGACAAGGTCCGGCAGATTCTGGTGAACCTGGCAGCCAACGCGGTCAAATTCACCGAGCGCGGTGAGGTGTCGCTGGGTGCACGCATGGTGGACTCGCGCTTCGCCGAGTTCGTGGTATGCGACACGGGAATCGGCATCGAGCAGGAGTACCTGGGCCGCATCTTCGATCCCTTCTGGCGCGCCGAGGACGTCCACGGCGGCGGTGCGGGGGGAACGGGGCTCGGGTTGAGCGTATCGCAGCGCCTTGCGCACTTGCTGGGCGGCGAGCTGGCGGTACGAAGCACGAAGGGGAAGGGCAGCGAGTTCACGCTGCGCCTTCCCCTTCGTGCGCCCGAAACGCGTCGGGCCTGAAGCGCCGTCAGACGTCCAGGTTCCGCACGAACTTGGCGTTCGACTCGATGAAGATCCTGCGCGGCTCCACGGAGTCACCCATCAGGGTCTGGAAGATTTCGTCGGCCTTCACGGCATCTTCCATGTCCACCTTGAGGAGCGTGCGCCGCTCGGGATCCATGGTGGTGTCCCAGAGCTGGTCCGGGTTCATCTCACCGAGGCCCTTGTAGCGCTGGATCGAGACACTTCCGCGGCCATCACCATTTCCCATGCGCGACATGTAGGCGTCACGCTCCTCCTCGCTGTACGCGTACTGTTCTTCCTTCCCCTTCGCCACTCGATAGAGGGGCGGCTGCGCGATGTACACGTAGCCCGCATCTATCAGCTCTCGCATCTGCCGGAAGAAGAAAGTGAGAAGGAGCGTGCGGATGTGCGCGCCGTCCACGTCGGCATCGGTCATGATGATGATCTTGTGGTAGCGCGACTGGTCGACCTGGAAGTCGTCCTTGATCCCCGTTCCGATGGCGGTGATGATGGTGCGGATCTCCTCGTTGGAGAGCACCTTGTCGATGCGCGCCTTCTCCACGTTGATGATCTTCCCGCGAAGCGGCAGGATCGCCTGGAAGGAGCGATCGCGCCCCTGCTTGGCCGAGCCGCCGGCGGAGTCGCCCTCCACCAGATAGAGCTCGCAGAGCGAAGGATCGGAGAGCGAGCAGTCGGCGAGCTTGCCGGGAAGCACGTTCCCCTCCAGCGCCGACTTCTTGCGCGTGAGGTCGCGCGCCTTGCGTGCGGCCTCCCTGGCGCGGGCGGCGGAGACGGCCTTCTCGACGATGATGTTGGCCGAGCGCGGGTGCTCCTCGAGGTAGGTGGCGAGATACTCGTTCACCACCGTCTTGACCGCGGTCTCCACCTCGGAATTGCCGAGCTTCGTCTTCGTCTGCCCCTCGAACTGCGGCTCGCGGACCTTTACCGCCAGCACGGCGGTGAGACCCTCGCGAACGTCGTCGCCCGAGAGAGTGAAGTCCGCCTTCTTGAGGAAATTCCCCTTCTGGGCGTACTGGTTCACCACGCGGGTGAGCGCACTCTTGAAGCCCGTGAGATGCGTCCCGCCCTCGATCGTGTGGATGTTGTTGACGAAGGAGAAGATGTTGTCGTTGTAGCCGTCGTTGTACTGCATCGCGAGCTCGATCTCGACGTCGTCGCGCTCGGTCTCGATGAGCACGATGTCCGAGTGCAGCGCCTTCCGGCTCTTGGAGAGAAAGGCGATGAACTCCTTGAGGCCGCCCTTCGCGTGGAAGGTCTCGCTGCGAGCCGGATCGGCGCGCTCGTCGGCGAGCGTGATCGTCACTCCCTTGTTCAGGAAGGCGAGCTCGCGGAGGCGAGTAGCGAGGATGTCGTAGTCGTATACGAGCTCGGTGAAGATCGTCGGATCGGGAGAGAACCAGACCTTCGTCCCCGTGTCGTTCTTGGGGACCTTCTTCATGGCCTTCAATTTCGCGGTGGTGATACCACGCGCGAAGTCCATGTAGTGCTCCTGGCCGCCCCGCTTGACCCACACCTTGAGCTGCGTGGAGAGCGCGTTCACGACGGAGACACCTACGCCGTGCAGACCGCCGGAAACCTTGTACGAGTTCTTGTCGAACTTGCCGCCGGCGTGCAGCACCGTCATCGCCAGCTCGACGCCCGGCAGCTTCTCTATCGGATGGACGTCCACCGGTATGCCGCGACCGTTGTCGGTCACGGAGATGGAGTTGTCCTTGTGAATCACGACGTCGATCCGGTCGGCGTAGCCCGCCATCGCCTCGTCGATCGAGTTGTCCACGACTTCGTAGACCAGGTGGTGCAGACCGCGCCCCGATGTGGAGCCGATATACATACCGGGCCGCTTCCGGACCGCCTCGAGACCCTTGAGAACCTGTATCTGACCTGCGTCGTACTGCGCTGGCGAGCTTGCTGTCTTGGCCATTTGCACCCTTGTTTCGCTGGGACCTGCCTACCGAATACAACCCGAATCGCCCGACTTCAGGCGAACATCGAAATATAGCGTAAATTCCTGTGAAATCAATGACTTAGGGGAGGTGAAGAGAAGGCAGAAAGCAGAAGGCAGAAAGCAGAAAGCAGGAACTGCTCGTAGGGATGAGCCCTCTAACCACAGGCAGTTCACTGCTTCCTGCTGTCTGCCTCCTGCTTTATGCCCACTCAGCTCTCATTGCCGACAAACCCCGTTAGGATCCGGCTTCGGGTGGTCTACCACTACCCGGTGATCCAGGTTGGCTACATGGAGGGCGATGTCCTCTACCAGGTTGGTGACGCGGGCCATGTGCTCGTACTCGATGTACTGCGGCTCGTCGGTGACCTGATGGTAGTCGGAGTGGAGGCCCGTGGTGAAAAAGGTGATCGGGATGCCGTAGCGGGCGTACTCGTAGTGGTCGCTCCGGCAGTAGATGTTGGCCGGGTGGCCGTCGGCATCGATGGAGTAGTCGAACTTGAGGTTGTGGTTCCCCTCCGTGTTCACCTGCTCCACGATATTGCCGAGCTCCGTGGAGAGCCGGCGCGAGCCGACCAGCTGCAGGTAGTCGGGACCGCCGTGGATCGGGGTGCCGTCCTTCGTGCGGCCGGTTTCATCGTTGGCGCCGCCGCGGCCGATCATGTCCATGTTGAGCTGCGCCACGATCGAGTCGCGCGGAACCGTTGGATGATCGGTGTACCAGCGCGAGCCAAGGAGGCCCTTCTCCTCGCCCACGTGCCAGACGAAGAGAATCGAGCGCTTCGGCTTCGGGTTCATCGCGGCGATCTTCTGCGCGATCTCGAGCGTCGCCACGGAGCCCGAGCCATCGTCGTCGGCGCCGTTGTTGATCGAGTCGAGGCGTGCGGAGTGCGGATACTTCGCGCGGAAGGCGGCCAGCTCCTGGTTCACCTGCGCCTGCTGTGCGGGCGTCGCCTGCTTGTCGCCATCATCGGCGCCCTCGGGGCGTACGATGTGGTTCCAGATGCGCAGCGAGTCGTGGTCCACCGCATGGTTCGCGTAGCCCACATGGTCGTTGTGCGCGCCGATCGCCACGTACTGGCCCTTGAAGCGAGGATCGCTTCCCGGGATGATTCCGACCACATTGCGCGCGGGCGAGTCCACCGGCTTCACGTCGAACGCCACGTTCAGGGCGACGGTGGCGCCGCTGGCGCCTGGCTGCAGCTGCGCCATGGGCGTGGAGACGAGCTTGTTCGCCGCCGCCTCCGAGATGTAGATCGTGGTGCGCCCCGGGGCGTCGTTCCCTTCATCCAGGAAGGTGCGCGGCTCCTTGAAGTACGCTATGAACTGCGGCGGCAGGGCATCGAGCCCCGCGACGGCAACGGCCGCCGGGTCGAGTCCTTCTATCGGGCTGCGGCGTATCCCGCGCAGCGCAGCCATGCCGGCGCCCGTGGGAAGCGAGAAGACGAGCAGCTTGCCGCGCGCCTGGTCGGGCGAGATGCGGTTGGCGCTGTCACCGAGGACGCCGGCGTACACTACCTGCAGCGAGTTGTTCGACATCCCGTGATCGGTCACGGGGACGAAGTCCTCGAAAGGCTTCAGCGCGCTGCCGTTCACGGTGAAAGCTGTCGCGCTGGATACTGCGCGCGTCTTGAGCGGGATGGTCTGGAAGTAGGTCCCGTTATCGCCGGCCGGCACCAGACCCATCTTCTTGATCTCCGCGGCTATGTAGTCGGTGCCCTTCACATTCCCGGGCGTTCCAGCCTCGCGACCCTGCATGGAGTCGTCGGCGAAGATGTAGAGACGGGTTCTCAGATCCTCGGCCGTGATCGCCGCCGTGGTGGGTTGCGGCTGGTGGACTCGCGCGGCCGGAGTGAAGGGATCGGGCGCGGGCGCGGCCTGCGCGGGCGCCGGCGCGGTTTCCGTGGACGTGCCTCGCGGCGCGCACGCGGCAATGGGGAGCAGCGCGGCCAGTGCCGCGCGCTTCAGCTGGGTGTGCATGTTCCTCTTGTCCGGTGACTGATGCAGTGCCAGGCCGCCTTGCCCGGAAGGACCGCGGCTCGAGGGGGACAGAAATGAAATATGGACTACTACCCGCCGAGCCGCCAATGGATGCGCTCGATCGCCGCGCTCCGGCCGCCCCCGATCTCCTTGCTCTCCCCGCCCGTTCGCGCGTTGAGCGCCTGCAGCAGTTGCGGCTCCATGAGCGAGAGCTCCTGCATCCACGCGCTCGTCCGCACGGCCACGAACAGGGTACCGTCGCGTGAGATCATGATCGGCGTGGTGACCGCCGCGATCTGCGCCCCCACCAGCTGCTCCCACTCGGGCACCACCGCCGCCTGCTGCACGCGGCCGGCGAGCCCCGACTGCTGGAGGAAGCTCGAGAGCACGTCGCCGAGCTTCTCGGGCGGCTTCTTTTTCCCACTCATCGAGTCGCTCCCCGCTGCGCTCCCCGGCCCTTTCGCTGAAGCGCCACCTGGTGCGCTCTCCGGAACGCTCGCTGGCGCCCCCCCCGCCCGGTAACTCTCACGGCTGCCCCGCCTTCACCGCTGCGGGCGCGACGTTCCCCGCCGAGATGCGCCAGCGCGCGAGCCGCGTAAGCCCCGCGGGGATGTCGCTCTCGCGCGGGACAGCGAGGATGGTTTGCCCTCTTCGCCCTGCATCGAGCAGCTCGAGGATGCGAGCCGAGCGACGCGCATCGAGCTCCGCGAAAGGATCGTCGAGGAGCACCACCGGCTCGCGCCCGGCGTGCGCGCGGAGCGTTGCCGCCTCGAGGAGCCGGAGCGCCATCGCGGCGGTGCGCTGCTGCCCGGCGGATCCGAAGGTGCGGAGATCGTGGTCGTCGAGGAGGAGCGACAGGTCGTCGCGGTGCGGGCCCACGTGCGTGAGGCCGCGCCTCATGTCGAACGATCTCTTGCGCTCGAGCGCCACGCGGAGCGCGGTCTCGAGATCGGCGTCGCTCTCGCTGCCGCCCACGTAGCGCATGGTGGGAGTCCCGCGCTCGCCAATCGCCACCGAAAGCTCACGATATTCCTGGGCATTGGATTCCACCCATCTCCGCCGCTCGCGCCAGAGCACCGCGCCGTACCCGGCGAGCGCCGGCTCCCAGACGGCTACGCGGTCTTCCAGGCTCCCACCGCGCCGACTTTCCACTCCGGCGGGGGCGCCATTCGTCGTCGCGCGCGCGCGACGCGCGGCGCTCTCCGGAGCCCCGTCGCGCAGTGCCGCGTTCCGCCGAACGAGCGCCGCGCGGTAGCGCTGGAGCGCCGCGAGGTATGTGGGCGAGGTGAGTGAGAGCACCACGTCGAGAAAGCGACGCCGCACGCTCGGCGCACCCGCCACCAGCGCCACGTCCTGCGGTGAGAAGATCACGGCGGGAAAGACGCCCAGCGCACCGGAGAGGCGCGGTGGCTCGACACCGTCGAGCGTGGCTTTCTTACGCCGCCCGGCGCGCGCGAAGCCCGCCGTTACCTGATGTACCGGGCCATCGATCAGCTCGGCCGCAAGGTGAAATCCCGGCTTCCCGAACGAGACCAGCTCCCGGTCGAGCGCACCGCGAAAGGAGCGCAGGATCTGGAGGTACTGGATCGCCTCGAGGAAGTTCGTCTTCCCCTCGCCGTTGTCGCCCACCAGGACGAAGCCCTCACCCGGCGGTTCGATCTCCACACGCGAAAGATTCCGAAAGTCGCGGATGGAGAGACCGCCGATCCAACCAATGCTCACCGGCCGGTGAAGTTGGCGCCGCGCTTCTCGAGAAACGCGGCCATCCCCTCGCGCATGTCATCCGTAGAAGCGAGGAGGCCGAAGTTGTTGGCCTCTATGGCGAGCCCGTCTTCGAGCGTCCCGTCCAGTCCGCGGTTCACCGCCTCGATGCAGAGCGCCACCGCCACCGGCCCCTGCGCGAGGATCTGCCGCAGCATCCGTTCGGCGTCGGCCATGAGATCCGCGGCGGGAACCACCTTGTTCACCAGGCCGATCCGGTACGCCTCGGCCGCGTCCAGCATATCGCCAGTGAGGATGAGCTGGAGCGCTCGCCCCTTCCCGACGAGGCGCGGCAGGCGCTGTGTCCCGCCGTAGCCGGGCCCGATCCCCAGCTTCACCTCGGGAAGGCCGAGCTTCGCGTTCTCCGACGCGATCCGGATGTGACATGCCATGGCCAGCTCGCAGCCGCCACCGAGCGCGAAGCCGTTCACCGCGGCGATTACGGGCTTGGATGAACGCTCGAAGCTCGTAAAGACTCGCTGGCCACGGAACGCGCGCTCGCGGCCATCCAGCGGCCCCTGTTTAGCGAGCTCCGAGATGTCGGCGCCGGCCACGAACGCCTTCGATCCTGCACCGGTCACGATCACCCCGCCGATATCATCGCGCCGTCCCACCAGCTCGATCGCCTGGCCGAGCTCCGCGATGGTCTCGTCGTTCAACGCATTGAGCTTGTCGGGTCGGTTTATGGTGATCGTCGCGACGCGGTCGCTGACATCGAAGGCGAGCGTGGTGAAGGTCATGGCGGTTGCGGGAGCGTTGGGGTGGGAAGGGTATCGCTCCTCCAAAGTTACCCTGCCGGATCGCTTCTTGCTCGGGCGCTTCTGGCGATGGCGCGACAACGCTGGATCATCCGCGAAGGGAGCGCGAAGCGCGGCTTTCGCTACGCGAAGGAGAATGGGGGAGGAGCAGTGCGCGACGCGCGCACGCTCGAGCGTATCGAGGAGCTGGCCGTACCGCCCGCCTGGCGCGACGTGCACATAGCGGCCAGCCCGCGAGCGATGCTCCAGGCGTGGGGCTTCGACGCGCGCGGCCGCAAACAGTATCGCTACCACGAGAGCGCCGTGCAGAGGCGCGAAGCGCGCAAGTACTACCGCGTGCGGCGGCTCGCGCGCGAGCTGCCGGAGATCCGCGCCACGCTCCACCACGACATGTCGCACGCGGAGCGCGACCTCGATCGTGTCGCGGCCACGGTGGTGCGTCTCATCAGCAAGGGGTTCTTCCGCATCGGGAGCGAGCGCTATGTGAAGGAGAACCACACCTTCGGTCTCGTCACGCTGCGCAAGAAGCACGTGAACGTACACGGCGACGTGCTCGAGTTCAGCTTCACGGGGAAGGGGAGCAAGGAGCAGCACCATGTCGTGGTGGACCGGGCGCTCGCGCGCAAGGTCAAGCGTCTCCTGCGCACTCCGGGAAAGCGTCTTTTCCGCTATCGCGGCGGCGACGGAAGGTGGAACGATCTCACCGCCCGCGAGGTGAACGACTATATCAAGCGGAGAACGGGCTTCCGCTATACCGCCAAGGATTTCCGAACCTGGGGCGGCACGCTGCGTGTGGCCACGGTGCTGGCCGATCTCGGACCGCCCAGGAGCGAGAGCGAAGCGAAGAGCAACGTGCTCCTCGCCGTGCGGCTCTCCGCGGCCGAGCTGGGGAACACGCCCGCAGTCTGTCGCTCGTCGTACGTGCATCCCATCCTGCTCGCTCGATACCTCGATGAGGGAGAGACGATAGACATCCGCGCGGTGAAGAAGAGCCGTGCGAAGAGTGCAACCGGCCACTATCCCGAGGAGCGCGCGCTCGTCCGCTTCCTCGACCGCCACTTCCCCGAGCGCCGGCACCGTATTCGACCCGAGATGCGTGCGGCGTGAGCGAGGGCTAGTTTTAGCGGGTGTCCGCCATAGAAGCCGTCCGCTGGTCGCCAGACGGCCACGCCGTCCGCATCATCGACCAGACGCTCCTCCCCGAGCGCTTCGAGGAGCGCGACCTGCGCGCGCTCGATGAGATCTGTGAGTCCATCCAGACTCTCAGGGTCCGTGGCGCGCCTGCGATCGGTGTGGCCGCGGCCATGGGGCTGGCGGTGTCGCTCCTCCCCTGCGCCGCACTCCCGGCCAGTGAGCTCCGCACACGCGCGCGCGAGCACGCCGAGCGCCTGGCCGCCACGCGGCCCACCGCGGTGAATCTCTCCTGGGCGCTCGGACGGATGCTCGCGCGCCTCGATGCGACGGGCGACGACTCCGGCTCGATCCTCGTTGCCATGCGCGATGAGGCCACCGCGCTCCTCGAGGAGGATCGCGCGATGTGCAGGAGGATCGGCGAGCACGCCCTCGAGCTCATTCCCGATGGCGCGCGAGTCCTCACTCACTGCAACGCGGGCGCGCTGGCCACCGCCGGTACAGGCACCGCGCTCGCGCCCATCTATCTTGCCGTGGAGCGCGGGCGCAGCGTACGAGTGTACGCCGACGAGACGCGCCCGCTCCTGCAGGGGAGCCGGCTCACTGCGTGGGAGCTCGAGCGCGCAGGGATTCCGGTGACGGTGATAGTGGATTCCGCCGCCGGGAGCATCATGGCGGCGGGGAAGGTGGACCTCGTCATGGTGGGCGCCGATCGCATCGCCGCGAATGGCGATGCCGCCAACAAGATAGGGAGCTACTCTCTCGCGGTCCTCGCCGCGCGGCACGGGATACCCTTCTACGTGGCGGCGCCGGAGTCCACGCTGGATCCCTCACTCCGGGCCGGAAGCGAAATCGTGATAGAGCAGCGCTCGCGGCGCGAGATCGCCGCCGGCTTCGGTCGCACCACGCTACCCGAAGGTGTAGAGGTGGAGAATCCGGCATTCGATGTGATACCTGCAGAGTTGATCACCGCGATCGTGACCGACGGCGGCGTGCATCGCGCGCCCTACGATTTCGGCGGCTCCGGCAGGCGGGAGGCCGGGAGCCGCAGCGCATTCGAGGAGGCATGATCAGGATGCACGGAGAGTCGCGATGAAGCACGTGCTCGCGATAGATCAGGGAACCACCGGTTCGACCTGCCTCGTCTTCTCCGAGGACGGCCGGGTAGTGGGGCGCGGCTACAGGGAAATCCCGCAGCACTATCCGCGCTCCGGATGGGTGGAGCACGATGCGAACGATCTGTTCCGCTGCACCGTGGATGCGGCACGCGAGGCGATCGAGAGCGCGGGCACGACCCCGGATGCGATCGGGATCACGAACCAGCGCGAGACGGTGGTCCTCTGGGACCGCGAGAGTGGCGATCCGGTTGGGCACGCCATCGTCTGGCAGGACCGCCGCACTGCCGCGCGCTGCGCGGAGCTGGCTGCGAGCGCCGACACGGCGGCCATGGTAGCGGATCGCACGGGACTGGTGATAGATCCCTACTTCTCCTCGACGAAGCTCGAGTGGATGCTCTCGCGCGGCAATCTCCGTGAACGCGCGCAGCGCGGTGAGTTGCTCGCCGGTACCGTAGACAGCTGGCTGGTGTGGCGACTCACTGGCGGTGCGGTGCACGCCACCGACTATACCAACGCTTCGCGCACGATGCTCTTCGACACCGCCCGGCTGCAATGGAGCAAGGAGCTGTGCGAGCTGTTCGGCGTTCCCCTGACCATTCTACCCGAGGCGCGCAGGTCGAGCGGCGACTTCGGCATCGCCGGGCGGGAGTGGTTCGGCCGCGGCATTCCGATCACCGGTATCGCCGGCGATCAGCAGGCCGCACTTTTTGGCCAGGGGTGCTGCAACGAGGGGGAAGGGAAGAATACCTACGGCACCGGCGCCTTTGTCCTCCTCAATCTGGGCCAATCGCGCCCCGCGCCGGTTGGCGGCCTCCTCACCACTGTTGCGTGCGACGAGAACGGCGGCCCGGCGTACGCCATGGAGGGCGCCATCTTCGTAGCTGGCGCCGCGGTTCAGTGGCTGCGCGACGGACTCGGCATCCTCGCCACCGCAGCCGAGACCGAGACGCTGGCAGGCGAGCTCGAGTCAACGGACGGTGTTTACTTCGTCCCCGCGCTCGCGGGGCTCGGCGCACCGCACTGGTCTCCCGATGCACGGGGGACGATAGTGGGTCTCTCGCGCGGCACCACGCGGGCGCACCTCGCGCGCGCCGCCCTCGAGGCGATGGCCTACTCCACCGCCGATGTGCTCGACCTCATGCGCGAGCGAGGCGGCGTGGTCTTCGAACGGCTCAGAGTGGATGGTGGCGCTTCCGCGAACGATTGGCTCATGCAGTTCCAGGCAGACGTGCTTCGCGTTCCCGTGGAGCGGCCCGACATCGTGGACACCACCGCGCTCGGCGCCGCAGGTCTCGCGGGTATAGCCGGAGGGGTCTGGTCGTCGGCGGACGCTTTCATGTCCAAGCGCCACTTCGATCGGTTCGAGCCGGGCGACGGCTCGGCTGCAGCGCGCGACGGGGCTCGCCAGTGGGCGAGAGCCGTGCGCGCCACGCTCGCCTGGGCGAGGGACGATCTGTGAAGAAGCCGGCAGTTCGCCTGCAGCGCGACATTCCCAGCCGCCACGAATCCGCGCGCGACATGCTCCCCGTTCTCCTCGCCGCTCACAACGAGGCGCTCTCGAACTGCGTGCGCTGCGGCCTGGCTGAGTCGGTGAGGCCCATCATCTCGGCGGCGCGAAATCCGCGGGCGATGCTCGTTGGCCAGGCGCCTGGAAAGGTGGAAGTCGGCGATCGCCGTCCCTTCGCCGGCCGCGCGGGGAAGACGCTCTTCTCATGGCTCGCCCAGGCAGGCGTGGACGAGGCGGCCTTCCGGCGCGACGTCTACATCGCCGCAATTACCCGCTGCTACCCTGGCCCATCACCGAGCGGGAGAGGAGATCGGGTCCCCTCGACCCGTGAGCGCGAGATGTGCAGTGGGTGGCTCGAGTCCGAGCTCCGGATCATCCGGCCGGCTCTGCTGATCCCGGTGGGGCGGCTGGCCATCGATCGGTTCCTCGGTACGGGTAAGCTGAGCGAGCTGGTGGGGAAGCGCCACATTCTCGGTCACGAAGGTGGGGAGTCGGTCGCTGTCCCCTTGCCGCATCCGTCGGGGGCGAGCAGTTGGGTGAACGAGCCCCAGCATCGTGCCCTGCTGGACCGTGCGCTGGAGTTGCTGGGCGAGGAATTGTACGCGCTCGGTGTTGGATCGGGCCCGCGTTCCGCTCGGAAGAGCGCGTGATGCGGTCGCTCGTGCTGGTATTGTCATTGTGGGCGCCCGGTGGCGGAGGAGGAGACTCCTGGCTCTCGGCGGACAAGGTGAAGCACTTCTTCATCTCGGCGTTCGTGCAGAGCGTCAGCTACTCGGCGCTGCGCACGGCGCGCGTATCGCACGATGGCGCGTTGGTGGGAGCGTCCGCGTTGACGCTGGCGGTGGGAGTGGGGAAGGAGATACATGATGATCGTTCGGGCGAACACTTCAGCGTGCGCGATCTGGCCTGGGATGCTGCCGGTGCCGGCGCTGCGACCGTGGTGCTCTCGGCCACACGCTGACGCGCGGTGCCGCGTCACAGTGTACTCGTCTCCAACGTGCATGCCGTTGGTACCGGGTGGTGCGCCGCGCGAGCCGCGGAGGGCTCCGCGGCCTATTCGGGGGGCGCTGCGCGACCTATATTCCCGGTGCCGCAGCACGGCTGGATCACGCCCGACTTTTCACCAGATACGAGGCCCAGCATGAGCGATCCCGGCAGCAGGACGTCCGCCAATGCGGAAGCCACGGTAGAGCGCCGCTCCAACGAAGTCCTCCGTGCCCTGGTCACGGAGATGCTGGAGCGTGTGCGTCAGCTCGACCGTCATGCCACGGCGTGGACACCCGCCGAGCGTGCGCAGGCGGAGTCGGAGCTCGAGGCCATCATGCAGCGCGTGCGCAGCGAGGCGGCTCACACGCGTGATTCCCGATAGATGAGGCAGATGGATGATGGATAGAAAGCGGCACGCCGCTGCTACGAAGGAGATGAGTGAATGAAAGCGCGGACGAAATTCCTGATCGGTGGAGCGCTGGTGCTGGCGACCTCCGGCTACCTCATGGCGACCTCCATCGAGGAAACGGGGACGTACTATCTCACGCCCACCGAGCTGGCGACGAAAGTTCAGCAGGATCCGTCGTTCTACGGAACAGGCGTGAAGGTTGGTGCGCGCGTGGTGCCCGGCTCCATAGTTCGCGCGCCAGGCGGTCGCTCCATGCAATTCGAGGTCACCGACGGCGCGAAGTCCTTCCCCGTGAGCTACCGTGGAATCGCGCCCGATACCTTCACCGATGGAGTGGATGTGGTGGTGGAGGGACGGATGGACCGCGACGGCACTTTCGCCGCAACCACCGTACTGGCGAAGTGCGCTTCG
>DASSOX010000129.1:0-3422 GCA_035700125.1 Gemmatimonadaceae bacterium | reverse complement strand
TTCGACGCGTGCCGCCCCGCTCCCCACCGGCGACGTGACGCTGACGCTGCGCGACTACGCGTTCGATCTGTCACGCCCGATCACGCGCGGCACTCACGCCATTCGCATCACTGACGCGGCCGCGCAGCCACACGAAATCTTCATCCTGCACCTCGAGCCGCGCGCTGGAATGGACGAGGTGCAGGCGTGGCTGACGAAGCGCGTACCCACGGCCCCGGGCGAGCCCTTCGGCGGTACCACGGACATCGCTCCCGGAGACACCGTGCTCCTCGGAGCGGACTTCCCGCCCGGCCGCTACGCCTTCATCTGTTGGGTGGCCGACGCGCGCGATGGCCAGCCGCACTGGCGCCACGGGATGGTCAGGGTGATCGATGTCCGCTAGTCGAGCGCGGTTTCGTCCCGCGTGACATCCATGGTCCTCCCACGCATATTCGTCCCGCTCCCCTGACCACCAGGATCACAACCGAATGGCGCGGCCGGACCCCCGGGACAGCGATCCCGCTCCCCTCTTCACGCGGCTGAGCAGCGCGGTCTCCGACCGCTACCGGATCGAGCGCGAGCTCGGCGCGGGCGGCATGGCCACGGTGTACCTGGCAGCCGACCTGCGCCACCGCCGCAACGTCGCCGTCAAGGTGCTCCGACCCGAGCTCGCCGCTACGCTCGGCCCGGATCGCTTCCTGCGCGAGATCGAAGTCGCGGCCAACCTGCAGCACCCGCACATCCTGCCGCTCTTCGACTCGGGCGAAGCGGACGGTTTTCTGTATTACGTGATGCCGTACGTGGACGGCGAATCGCTGCGCGAGCGGCTCGCGCGCTCGGGCGAGCTCTCCGTCCCGGACGCGGCCAAGATCCTGCGCGACGTGGTGGACGCGCTGGCCTACGCGCATCATCAGGGAGTGGTGCATCGCGACATCAAACCGGACAACGTGCTGCTCTCCGGCCGCCACGCGCTCGTCACCGACTTCGGCGTGGCCAAGGCGGTGAGCGAAGCGACCGGACGCCAGTCGCTCACCACCGCCGGCGTGGCGCTGGGAACGCCGATGTACATGGCACCCGAGCAGGCCGTGGCCGATCCCCACGTCGACTTCCGCGCCGATCTCTACGCGGTGGGCACGATGGCGTACGAGATGCTCACCGGCGCGCCGCCCTTCACCGGAGCGAGCGCGCAGGCGATTCTCGCCGCCCAGGTGACGGAAACGCCGAAGCCCATCAGCAGCGTGCGGCAAACGGTCCCCGCTCCCCTGGCCCTCGCGGTGATGCAGTGTCTCGAGAAGCGTCCCGCCGACCGGCCGCACAGCGCGGAGTCGCTGCTCCCCACGCTGGAATCGCTGAGCGCGCCCAGCGGAGGCGTCACGCCAGCATCCACCACGCCACATCGCGCGGTACAACCGGCGATGTCCCGTGTCGCCGGGAAGATACCGCGCTGGGCGCTGGCGCTCGGCGCCGTTGTGATCCTGGCGGGCGCCGGCTACGGAGCGCTGCGCGTGGCGCGGGGCGATCGCGCGAATGCCACCGCGAGCACGGGCGCGAATGTCGCGAAGTCAGTGGCGGTGCTCCCCTTCGACAACCTGGGCGGCGACAGCGCCAACCGCACCTTCACCGACGGCGTGCACGACGAGATCCTCACCGACCTGACGCGCGTCGCCGCCCTGCAGGTGACGTCGCGCACCTCCGTGGAGGAATATCGCGATACGAAGAAGAGCGTGCAGCAGATCGGCGCGGAGCTGGGGGTGGGCACCTTGCTCGAAGGCCAGGTGCAGCGCGCCGGGAACCAGGTGCATGTGAGCGTGCAGCTCGTTGACGCGGCGCGCGACCGGCAGCTCTGGGCCAACTCGTACGACCGAGCGCTCACGACCGAGAACGTCTTCGCCATCCAGGGGGACATCGCGCGTCGCGTCGCTGAAGCATTGCGAGCGAACATCCTGAAAGACGCCAGCGCGATTACCGACAGCGCGCCGACTATCGACCTCGAAGCGCTCAACTGGTATCACCGAGGAAAGGAGCTGTTCGACAACAGAGGACCGGCCGCTGTCGACTCGCGCATCGCGGCGGCCTTCCAGAAAGCGGTGGAACTCGACTCGACGTTCGCCGAGGCATGGGCGGGGCTGGCGGCTGCACGCAGCTGGGAAGTGCGCACAGGCATCGCGGGCGATACTGTACCGGCTCGTAGGGCGCTGGACCGCGCGGTAATGCTCGCTCCTTCGTCGGCCGAAACCGAGTTGGCTCTGGCGTACTACGCTTACTACGCAAAGGGAGATTACGACGAGGCTCTCACTCACTTCCGGGCGGTGGCCGCTGCCCGGCCGAGCAACGTCGATGCCATAGCGGGCATTGGCCTGATCGCTCAGCGCCAGGGGCGATTCAGCGAGGCGCTCCAGGCCGAAGGGCGAGCGATCGCGCTCGATCCGCGAAACGTCGGATGGTTGGTCGCCCGATGCCAGACCTATTACACCATCCGGCAGTTCGACCGCAGTGTGACGACCTGTCGGAGGGCGTACATTCTGGACCCCACCGGCACCCCGACGGTGGAGAATCTGACGCGTACGCTGCTGGCTGGGTTGGGAGACACCGCCGCTGCCCGCGCGTTCCTCGACAGCGCATCATCCCAGCAGCAGGGACCCGACGGCATGTCGATGCGATCGCTGCTGAGCCGCTGGACGGGAGACTACGCCACGTCGGATACGTGGAGCGATTCGGCCCCCAAAGCAATCGCGTTGGACAGCATCGTGAATGCCCTGGTGCACGGCCTGAACTCCCGGGCCCGGGGCGATGCCCGAGCAGCCGCGCGCTACGGCGCGGTGGCCGAGCGGATCGCGCGCGCGGAGTTGACCAGATCTTCATCGGGGAGCGCGTTCGGTCACCTGGCCGATCTGCATTCCACCCTGGGCGTCGCGCTGGCGCTGCAGGGGCGCGGAGAGGAGGCAGTGGCGGAGGGCGAGCGCGCCCTCGCACTCAACCCCGCCTCGCGCGACGTGATCGAAGCGCCCCGGAGCCGGGAATTCCTGATCGAGATCCAGCTACTACTCGGTGAGAACGAGCAGGCGATCCGAGGTATCGTCGAGCAGGCGAGCCGTCCCGCTCCCTTCGGTGGGATGATACCCATCACTCGCGCGAGCCTGCGCATGGATCCGCTCTTCACGCCCATTCGAAACGCCCCACGCATCGAGTCGTTGCTGCGCGATGATGCCGCGTGGGTGGTGAAGGACGCGCCCGATGAGTGACGCGCCGGAGCGCCTCACGGCGGCACTGGCCGACCGCTATCGCGTGGAGCGCGAGCTCGGTGCGGGCGGTATGGCTACGGTCTATCTGGCCGAAGATCTGAAGCACCATCGCCGCGTCGCGATCAAGGTGCTGCACGCCGAGCTCTCGGCGCTGCTCGGGCCGGAGCGATTTCTCCGCGAGATAGAGCTCACCGCCAACCT
>DASSOX010000128.1:0-5377 GCA_035700125.1 Gemmatimonadaceae bacterium | reverse complement strand
CTGGCGCGCCGTACCCCGGTGTCCGATGCGGTCGCGGTGGCGAGAGCCGTGATGGTGCTCGCCACCGCGGTAGCGCTATCGGTTGTCGGCGCGCCAGTGCACGCTCAGTCGCTGGCGAGCCGCGTGTCGAGTATCGGTGACGGGTCGGCGCAGCTGCGCTTCGCTTCGCGCCCGGGTGTTTGCGGCGACGGACGCGGAAGTATCGGGACGGGCAGTCATTCCTTCATGCGCCGCTATTCATCGGACAACGGGTACTCCGACAACTGGTGCGCTCCCGGCCCGGTGCGCGTCGTTCTCACTGTGCGGGGCGGATCCGTGAGCCGCGCGCACGTATTCGTTGGAGGAAACGACTCGTCGTCCGACGTCAGCGACCTGGGTACCGTTGGGAGCCGTGAAGCTGCCGACTACTTACTCGCTCTCGCGCAGCGAGCCGGGTCGGGCGTTGGTGACGACGCCATCCTCGCGGTGGTGCTGGCGGACAGCGTCACCCCCTGGTCCAGCCTCCTCTCCATGGCGCGAGACGATAATGTCCCGCGCGGCACGCGCGGGAGCGCTGCATTCTGGCTGAGCCGCGCCGCTGCCGCGGAGGTGAACCACCGGCCACTGTTCGGCGAGCGCGACGAAGCGGAATCGGAGAAGGACGAGGTCCGCAGCGCGGCGATCTTCGCGCTCTCGCAGCAGCCGCACGACGAGGGAGTGCCGGCTCTCATCCGCGTCGCGCGCGGTAGCAGCGCACCGGCGGCACGTGACAGGGCGCTGTTCTGGCTCGGCCAGTCGGGTGACCCACGAGCGCTCGACCTCTTCGCGGAGCTGCTGGTCGTGAGGTGATCTGTTCGGGTAATGTCGTAGATGGTGAGCGGGCTGGATGGTTTGGAACACCATCCAGCCCGCTCGTGATCTACGACATTACTCTGTCGCTGCAATCATACCGGCGGCGGAACCTCGCGGTCGTGAGCGGTCGCTCTGCTCGTGGTGCCGCTCTTGATGTTCTGGTGCAGCTCGCGAATGCGGTCGCGATTCTGCAGCGTGCCCCGGTACTGCTTGTCCACCAGGAGCCGGATGTCAGCCGGGAGATCCTTCTCGAGCGCGTCTTCGTAGCGCTCCACGGCGGCGTTCTCGCCGCGCTCGCACTCGGCGACGATCGCCTCGTCGTCCTTCCCCGTTATGGCGGCCTTGAGATTCAGCCAGCCGCGATGGAGGGCGCCGGTGGCGCTGCCGCGATCTTCGGGGTCGCCGCCCAGGCGACGCACCGCCGCCTTCAGGTCGGACTCGGCGCGCTCGATGTAATCGATGCGCGTGTGGAAGACTTCCTTCGCTCTCGGGTTTCCGATCGCTTCGGCGGCGTCGCGGAATCCCTTCACTCCGTCTTCGCACGTCTCGATCAGGTTATTGAGAACCGAGATGACGTCGTCGTTGTCCATTGCCATGGTCACGCTCCCGCAGCAGAAGTGATACACACGCCTGGCGCGATAACCCGCTGACCTGCGGCGAGACGAGTCGTTCGAAGCGTCTCGCGGCCCGAGTGCCGCACCGGCAATACTCCGCCGAGGCCCGGCGGTGGACGCCGATGAGGTTGCACGAAGCGTACCGACCGAGGCGCTTGCTGTTGAACGATTGGCTGATGGCTGCCGATGGCGGACGCGGCATGGACGGCCGCGGCGTCGGCGGCCGCGGCATCACGCGCGGTGTGCCCCGACTATTCTGCGCGTTATCGCGAGCAGGGTTATGATGACGAGCGCGGCGAAGGCGGCCATGCCGAGCTCGAAGGGCCAGAGATTGTGCGATGTCGAATCGATGGCCGTGCCGACCACGATGCGCACGATCACGAAGAGCAGGATGACGAGCGGTACCGCCGCCGCGATGCGCCAGCCACCCTTCCAGCGCCGGTACGCACGGATCGGAGCGATGATGCCGCCGAGCGCCGCCGCGAAGATGACGAGGCCGAAGCCGCGCATGAGTGCGATGTCGCTCGCCGTGACCGGCTCGTTCATGATGCTGTCCATCGCGGCTCGTTGGGCCGCGTCGTCGGCGGCGCTCAACTCCTTCACCCACGACGCCACCTCGCGCGGCTCGGATGCGGCACCCGTCCAGCGCAGCTTCACCGGATAGCTGGCCACGTTCCACTCGCGGTACGGCTTCCCACCGCCTGCCTCGATACGAATCTCATCCACCTCGGCTGGCTCCCTGAACGAGAACCAGCCGAGCGCGTATCCGCTCCCGACGTAAGTGCGCGACGGGTTCGACATTGCCGGCGCTTCCTTCCCGCGGAAGTACGGCCGAGCCCATAGCTTCACCGGCTCATCGCTCTCGTATCTGATCCGCACCCAGAAGTTCTGGTCTCGTCCCAGCGTCGCCTCCGTCCCCGGCTCGGTCGCCGCCATCTCGACCTTCACGGACGCCTGGGCCCTCGCGTTGATGAAGCCCGCGCACACCATCGCCGCGATCGCATACCACCGCATTTCCCACCCCTCCATGTCGTTGAGCCCGCGCGGGTATGACGACTGAACGGGGGAGAAGGAAGCAGGGGGCGGGGGGGAACCGCTGGGTTCAGGAGGCAGGGTTCAGGGTTCAGATACCGCTTATACGACCGTCATTCCCGCGTAAGCGGGAATCCATTTTACCCGGCCGAACATGGGTCCCCGCTTTCGCGGGGATGACAGTTGCGTAGGTAGTACCTGAATCCTGAACCCTGCCTCCTGAACCCTCGCAG
The DNA here is from genome assembly GCA_035700125.1 of Gemmatimonadaceae bacterium. GTDB lineage: Bacteria > Gemmatimonadota > Gemmatimonadetes > Gemmatimonadales > Gemmatimonadaceae > JADGGM01. The sequence goes on along the minus strand of DASSOX010000128.1, from coordinate 2,667 downwards.
TTCCTGTTTCCCATCCCCTTTCCCCTCCCCGCCCCTGCATTCTGTGCTTCTCAGATTCCCTCATCCGCCGATGGTCCGTAGACCGAGGGGACGGGGATGTCGAGGAGGCGATAGTAGCTGGTGAGCTGGGCGCGGTGATGGATCATGTGACTGATCAGCAAGCGGCGGAGGCAACGGTCGCGCGAAGCGGAGAGGAGGATCTTGTCGCCAGCGCGGAGAGTCCAGGTGGAGTGCATGGCGTCGGCGTCGAGCGATCCGATGGCCTCGCGGCAAGCGGCCGATCCCTGGTCGAAGAGCTCGAGGATTTCCGTGCGCGTGCGTGCCGTGGGGGCGACGTATGGTGTGGCCGCGAAGTCGAACTCCGAGCTCGACGCGATCCGCTCACCGAAGCGAGTGAGCGTGGCGATGTGTGCGGCGAGATGGGCGAGGGAGGTGGACTTCGGATGCGGCCGCCAGTCGGGGTGCTGGTCGGGGTAGCGCTCGAGCACGCGTCGGGTGATGGCGAGCTCCTCATCGAGATCGGTGAATGGGGAGTCGGGTGCCGGCTCGCGGTTCGGCGTGCTCTGTGGCGCGGTGGTTGTCATCGGCTGCACTGTCGGGCTGATGGTGGATCGGGCTGCCTGCGCCCGACTAGTATGGCTCATCGGCCTGCCGGTCGAGAGTCGGGTACGGAATGGAAGATGCCGAAATGGAAGATGCCGAATGGATGCCGAAGTGCAAGCGCGCCGGCGTGATTTCGCGCGGCACGGCATGCTTCCCGTGACATGGAAACCATCTTGCGGGGTCGGGTGTTCGATCCACGTCGGCAATATATCACAGTACTGAAATAACGGCCGCCGCGCGGACCGTTGCAGCGGAGGGAGTGTCAGCTTGGAGATGCCGCACCTACAGGTGGTCAGCGTCAGCACGCGCGAGGGGCGCAGGGGCCCGGGCGTGACGGAATGGTTTCTGAAATGCGCGCGGGCGCACGGAAAGTTCGACATCGAGCTTGTGGACCTGAAGAAGGTCGGCCTCCCGCTCTTCGATGAGCCGCACCACCCGCGTCTGCAGCGGTACGAGCACGCGCATACGAAGGCATGGTCCGCGACTGTAAAGCGGGCCGATGCCTTCGTCTTCGTCACGCCGGAGTACGACTACTCCGCGCCGGCGGCCCTCGTGAACGCGGTGCAGTACCTCGTGCACGAGTGGGCGCACAAGCCGGTAGGCTTCGTGAGCTATGGCGGAGTATCGGGCGGAACGCGCGGCGTCCAGATGACCAAGCAGCTCGTGACCGCAGTCAGGATGATGCCGCTCTCCGAAGCGGTCGCCATACCCTTCTTCGAGCAGTACTTCGAAAAGGAGAGCGGCGCGTTCGACCCGGGCGAGGTGCAGGAGAAGGCAGCGACGGTGATGCTCGATTCGCTGCTGAAGTGGACCGGGGCGCTGAAGCAGCTTCGCTCTCCCTGACCCGCGCGCCCCGGGTCGCTCGGCATTGCCCGAGCCGTGAGCACGGAAGTAGTATCCAGCGACGACGGGTAACCGACGCCGCATGTCCTCCAGCTAGCGAGCCCTTCCCGTGCCCGACATAGCCAGCTTCCACCCGCAGGTCGTCCACTTCGTGATAGCGCTCCTGATCGTCGGAGTGCTCGCACGCATCATGTCGCTCCTCCCGCTCAGGGGACGGGGCACCTTCGTGGGGGCGATGGCTGCGACGCTCATCTTTCTCGGAACGATCGCGAGCGTGCTGGCGGTGAAGTCGGGCCTCGAGGCGCACGAGAAGGTCGAGAACATTCCCAACATTCGCCCTCTGGTGGGCGAGCACGAAGAGGACGGCGAGACAACCCGCAACATCTTCCTCGTGGTCTCGCTCGTGGAGATCGGAATTCTCGCCTTCGCCGCCCGCAAGCCGACCGTGGCGAAGGGACTCCGCGTGCTTTCCGCGGTCGTGGGCGTGGTCGGCGTGGTTTACCTGGTGGAGACCGGTCTGCACGGCGGGGAGATCGTGTACGACTACGGCGGTGGTCCCGGGCTTCGAACCGAAGACACCACCAACGTGAGGCGGCTGCTCATCGCGGGTCTCTACAACAACGCGATGCTCGATCGCAAGGCCGGCAACTCCGAGGCGGCAGCGGCTCGCATCGACGAGTTGCAGCGCATGCTCCCCGCCGACACGGGCGTGCGCCTCTTGCGCATAGAGTCGCAGGTACGCGATCAGAAGAATGCGGCGGCGGCGCTCGCGGCGCTCGACTCTCTGAACGTCGCGCCGTCCAACCGTCGCGCCTACATGCAGACGAAGCTGCTGCGGGCCGAGGCGCTGGACCTCGCGGGCCAGCGCGATTCGGCGCGCGCGGTGCTCGAGGCACTGAAGACGGAAATCCCCCAGGCGGCCCGGCGCGTGGATGCGATGCTTAACGGCATGAAGTAACGTCCTACTCCGCTCTGAGCGCGACCATCGGATCCACCTTTGCCGCGCGGCGAGCAGGGATCCAGCTCGCCAGCGCGGCTATCCCGATCAACACCAGCGACACCGCGACGAGTGTGAGCGGATCGCTCGGGGCCACTCCGAAGAGTAGCGAGCGGATGAAGCGCGCAACCAGCGCGAAGAGCGCGAGCCCCACAGCGATCCCTACCACGGTGAGCACGATCCCCTGGCGCGTGACCATCCCCGCGATCTCGCCGGGCGTGGCG
>DASSOX010000127.1:0-5815 GCA_035700125.1 Gemmatimonadaceae bacterium | reverse complement strand
TCTTCACAGACCCGAGGTCGTGGTGGTGGACGAGCCGATGGTGGGGCTCGATCCCAAGGCGGCGCGGATACTCAAGGATCTGTTCCGGGAGTACACGCGCCGTGGGCACACGATCATGATGTCCACACACACGCTCGAGGTAGCGGAGTCGCTCTGCGACCGGATCGGAATCATCCAGGGCGGGAAGATCCGCGCGCTGGGGACGATGGAGGAACTGGCAGCGCGCGCCGAAGAGGGCGTGCAGGGGCTGGAAGCGATGTTCCTCCGCCTCACGGGCGAGCGAGCGTCGCGCGAGCTGGTGGAGGTGCTTGATGCATGAGCCGGCATCGGTGAACGGAGCGCCGGGGGCAGACGCATCGGCTGTCGATGCATCGAGCGCCGAGGCGGCCCGTGATACTTCGGCCGCCGACGTATCACTCGCCGAAGAGCATCTTCCGCGGCCATCGGTGCGCCAGCTTCTCAGCCCCAAGTGGCAAACCATACGAAACCGGGCGCGCCGCAGCGATGCGAAGGAGGGTTGGCGCTGGCTGATCGTCATCGCCATCGGGCTTCTCTTCTGGGGCTTCTCGATGGCGGTGCTGGTGCGGGTGCTCACCTACTTCCGCGGGACGCCGGAAATCGGCCTTCTGCTCGCCGGGAAGCTGCTGGGGCTCGTGTTCCTGAGCTTCTTCGCGATACTGCTGCTCTCCAACGTAATAACCGCGCTCTCGAGCTACTTCCTCGCGCGCGACCTGGACATGCTCGTTGCCGCGCCGGTGGACTGGCTGCAGCTCTACATGGCAAAGCTGCTCGAGACGCTCATCCACTCGAGCTGGATGGTGGCGCTCATGGCGCTCCCCATCCTCTCGGCGTACGGGTACGTGTACGAGGGCGGCGTTACGTTCGTGTTAGTGGCGCTGGCGGCGAGTCTTCCCTACTTCGTGATTCCCGCCGCCGTTGGGAGCGCGATCACGTTGATCCTGGTGAATGTCTTCCCGGCGCGCCGCACACGCGATCTGCTGAGCGTGGTGGCGGTTCTGGCCGCGGGCGCGCTGGTGATGCTTTTCCGGCTGCTTCGTCCAGAGCGGCTCGTGCGGCCGGACGGCGTGAGATCGCTGGTGGACTTCGTGGCGATGCTGCAGACGCCGACGTCGCCGTATCTTCCGAGCGAGTGGGCACAGCGCGCGGTGATGGGATCGCTCACGGGCGACCTCCAGCTTCTCCCACTGTATCTGCTCTGGACCACCGCGGCGGTGATAGTGGTTGGTGGCGCGCTGCTGCACCGCGCGCTGTACGACGTGGGCTTCAGCAAGGCGCAGGAGAGCGCGCACCGTTCCTCGCGCCGCGGAGCGCTGGCCGCGATCTCCTACCACATGCTGGCCCCGCTCGGATCGCTGAAGCGCGAGCTGGTGATGAAGGAGACGAGGGTCTTCTTCCGCGACACTACGCAGTGGTCGCAGCTCATCCTGCTCGCGGTTCTGCTCGTGGTGTACGTCTTCAACGTGAAGCTGCTGCCGATGAGCAGCGAGGGCGTGACGTTCTTTCTCGTGAACGTCGTTCCCTTCCTGAATCTCGGGATCGCGGGCTTCGTGCTCGCGGCCATCGCGGCACGGTTCATCTTCCCCGGCGTGAGCATAGAGGGACGTACGCTCTGGCTGCTCAAGTCGAGCCCACTCCCCATGGGGGCGCTGCTCTGGTCGAAGTACTGGACGGGGACTCTCCCGCTGCTCGCGCTGGCGCTTATCATCGTGGGAGTGACGAACGCGCTGCTCGGCGTGGGAGCGTTCATCTTCGTGGTGTCGCTCTGCTCGATCGTGGTGCTCACGTTTGCGCTGGCTAGCATGGCACTCGGCCTGGGCGCCGTATTCCCGAGGTACGAATCGGAGAACGCCGCTCAGATCCCGACGTCTTTCGGCGGGCTCGTGTTCATGCTGACGTCGGTGGTACTCGTGGCCGGCGTGGTGCTGCTGGAAGCGCGGCCGGTGTACTCCTACCTCAGGGCACGCACCTTCGGCGAGCCGATCGCGGCATCGGAGATGGTGGTGGGATTCGTGCTGGCGTTCCTGCTGTGCGCAGTCGCGACCGCGGTGCCGCTGCGGGTAGCGCTCAGGAAGCTGAACGCGCTGGAGGTATGAGGGCGGCTTTCAGCGGGGCCTGACCCTATCCCTCGGTGACCGCGAAGTCGATCACGATCTCGCCGGGCTGGCGGCTCACGTACGAAATTGCGACCCGATCGCCGTAGCGCTCGCGAAGCTGAGCGAGTAGCGGGAGCGGGTCGTGGTCGTTGTGAAAGCGCATGGTGTCGCCGGGAGCGAGCGCATCGAGCGCACCGAAGATCGCGGCGTGACGAAAGCGCTTGGCGATGCCGCGGGCATCGAAGTGGTAGAGCCGGTCGGCCTGAAGATGCAGATGGGGATTGGGCATCGATTACGCAGTAGAGTCGGGATCATGGAAGAAAGTGCGCTCAGCCGACCACATTGGCGGCGCAACGGCAAGGGGAGAGACGATTCCAGAGCTACGCCGCCAGGCTCCCCCCGCACGACGGGCAGAATCTCGCGCCAACCTCGGTGACCTTCGCGCCACACCCGCCGCACACTCCGGCGAGATAGCGGCCGCAGCCGGAGCAATAGATGGCGTCGGGCTCGGGGCGCGGCCCGCACACCTCGCACGATGTAGGACGCGCGCGGTACCTGAGGATGACCGCCTCCACTTCGTCGTCCGGGACGCCGGCCGCTGTAGCTGCGGTTGCATCGTCCGAGCGGAGCGCGGCGAGCGCCTCGCGCGTGTAGGTACTCTTCAGGATCTCGTAATCGCTCTCCGAGAGCTTCCCCGTTTCGCGGTCGAACTCCACTTCGCGAAGAATGGCCACCGCACGCTCCGTGGCCGACGGCTCGTGCCTTCCCCTCACGGCGCGCGCACGTTTGACCACCGGCGCCCCCTCGCGGAAGAGCGGATAGAGCACGAACCCGAGCGCCGCCAGCGCCAGCACGGTTCCGATTATGAGCGCGCTCACCGGTCGTCCCTGTGCAGCAGCTCGTTCAACCTGTCCATCTCCTCCTGCGTCCCCTCCACGGGGAGCGCAGTCACCGTCGCCGTCTCCGCCTCCGGGCGGTGCCAACGCCTGAGCAGCGCCACGATCAGCGCTGCACCACCGCCCAGCGCCGCGAACGGCGTGATGTAACCCGTGAGATTGAAGCCCGACTTCTTCGGCTCCATCAGCACGCGCTCGCCGTACACACCCACGAACGCGTCGATGATCTCCTGCGCGCTGTGCCCCCCGTTCACGAGCGTCATCACGTCACGGTGCATCGCCGGCGACACCGGGCAGGTGAAGTCGGTGGTGCGACAGGTGAAGACGTCGAGGTTGCAGCCGCACATGCAATGGATGTGGTGCTCCAGCTCGTCCATCGCATCTGTGGACATCGACGGCGTGGACGACTTCGCCGCGAGCCGCACGGGCTTGTACTTCTGCTCGTTCATCGGGACGTTCGAGGCCCCGGTGTTCGCCTGCTGTGCGCCGAGCACTCCAGGCAGCGCCGCCGAAGCGGCGCCCGCCGCTACCACTCTGAGAAAATCCCTGCGCTTCACGATTTTGCTGGTCCTCCGGCGCCCACGGTAGCGGGCTTCAGAACTGCTTCGTACCCCGCCTGCTTCGCGCGCCGCTCGGCTTGCGGCCACATCACTATCAGTCCGCCGATCGCCATGATCATCCCGCCGTACCACACCCACCAGACGAGCGGGTTGAACGTGATGCGCATCTCCGCCGTGTCCTCACCGGTCACGCCAGCGAGCACCACGTACACGTCCTGCCGCAGCATGCTCTTTATCCCGACCTCGGTAGACGGCTGGAATGTGGGGTTGCCGTTGCTGTCCACGTACTGCCGCTTCTCGGTCCGGATCACCCCCATCGGCTTGCCGTTGCGCTGCGCCTCGAGGAGGACGGCAGTCGTCTGCCGATTGAGCTGCTCGTACGCCGAGACGCCCTGGCTGGTGAAGGTCCACTGGTTCCCGTACGGGTCAGTGGCCTGGTACTTCTCACCACCCTTGAGCGTGACGTCGAACTCCTCCTTGAAGGCGAGCCCCGCGAAGGCGGCGAAGAGCACCACCACGCCCACGTGCACGATGTACCCACCGTAGCGTCGGCGGTTGCGGCCGATGAGGCGGAAGAAGGCGATCACGTAGTTCTCGCCGTACATGCGGTGCCGCGCGCGCGTCCCCTTGTAGAACTCCTGCGTGATGGTTCCGAGCACGAAGCCCGCGAGAGTATACGCGATCACCGCATACACGTCGCGCATCCCCAGCGCCAGGAGAATCATCCCCGTCACGAGGCCTATCACCACGGGCCCCGTGAACTGCCGCTTGAGGTTCGCCACGGATGCCCGACGCCACGCGATGAGTGGTCCGATCCCGGTGAGCGCCAGAAGCCCGAGTCCGAGAGGAACATTCACCTGATTGAAGAAAGGCGGGCCAACCGTGATCTTCGTCCCGCGCACCGCCTCGCTGAGGATGGGGAAGAGCGTCCCCCAGAGCACCGAGAAGGCAATTCCGACAAGCAGCAGGTTGTTGAACAGGAAGCTCGCTTCGCGACTCACCATGCTCTCCAGCTCGGCCTGCGTCTTGAGGTCATCGAGGCGGGTGGTCACGAGCCAGGCCGCCACGGCGATGGAGAGCACGAGGAAGCCGAGGAACCAGTAGCCCACCGACGACTGCGCGAAAGCATGGACGCTGGAGATCACGCCGCTACGCGTGATGAAAGTGCCGAGTATCGAGAGCAGGAATGCGGATACCACGAGCGTCACGTTCCACTTGCGCAGCATCCCCCGCTTTTCCTGCACCATGATCGAATGCAGGAACGCGGTATTCACGAGCCAGGGAAGGAACGACGCGTTCTCTACCGGATCCCAGGCCCAGTAGCCGCCCCAGCCGAGCTCCACGTAGGCCCACCACATCCCCATCACGATCCCGATGGTGTTGAAGAACCAGCTTACCAGGACCCAGCGGCGCACCGAAGTGAGCCACTCGTTGTCGAGCCGCCGCGTTATGAGCGCCGCCACGGCGTACGCGAACGGGATGGAGGTAGCGATGTAGCCCAGGTACAGGTTCGGCGGGTGGATCGCCATCCCCGGGTTCTGGAGCTGCGGGTTCATCCCGCGCCCGTCCGCCGGGATCCAGCCGAGCCGCTCGTACGGGTTGGCGCCGAAGACGATGGTGAGCGTGAAGAATAGCGCGATCACCGCCAGCGTCGGCACCACCCAGGGCATCAGAGCATGGTTGCTCTTCCGTCCGGTAAAAACGGCAATGGCAGAAAAGATGGAGAGGATCAGCACCCAGAAGAGGAGCGATCCCGCCTGACCGCCCCAGAAGGCGGTGAATTTGTAGATCGAGGGGAGGTTGGCGCTGGTGTAGGAGGCGACGAACTCCAGCGAGAAGTCCGACCTGAGCAGCGCCGTCCAGAGTCCGATCGCGGCGAGAACCACGAAACCGCACATCGCGTACAGAGCGCGCTGGGCGCTCGCCATCAGCTCTCCACGGTGGGTGTAGGCGCCCGCGAAGCCAGCGGTGGCCGCCCAGGCGGCCATGAGGAGCGCCACCCAGAGCGAGAGCTCACCGAGGAGAATCATGTCGTTGCCGTGGGAGTAGCCGCGTTCTTGTAGCCTGGTGTGCCTTGATACTTCTCAGGTGCGTTCTCGTACCGCGAAGCGCACTTCGCCAGTACGGTGGTTGCGGCGAAAGTGCCGTCGCGGTCCATCCGTCCCTCCACCACCACATCCACTCCATCGGTGAAGGTATCGGGCGCGATTCCACGGTAGCTCACGGGGAAGGACTTCGCGCCGTC
>DASSOX010000126.1:0-6157 GCA_035700125.1 Gemmatimonadaceae bacterium | reverse complement strand
GCTGCTCCTCGCCACGCTCGGCGTGTACGGCGTGATCTCCTACCTGGTGACGCAGCGTAGGCAGGAGATCGGCGTTCGCATCGCGCTCGGCGCGCAGTCGGGCGACGTGATGAAGCTCGTTCTCCGCCAGGGTGCTCTGCTCGCCGGCACGGGCATCGTAGTAGGCGGATTCGCCGCTCTCGCCCTCACGCGCCTCATCCGCGGGATGCTCTTCGATATCAGCGCGACCGACCCGCTGGCCTTCGCCGCCGTGATCCTCTGCATGCTCGCCGTCGCACTCCTCGCCAGATTCATACCCGCGCGCCGAGCGGCGGGGATAGCGCCGATGAGCATACTGCGAGGAGGGTAGGGGGAGGGGAGAGCAGAGGGCAGAGGGCAGAAGGCAGGAACCGCGATGGTTCAGGAGGCAGGGTTCAGGGTTCAGGTACTACACTGAACCTTGCCTCCTGAACCATTACACTCCCCGCCCTGCCTCCTGAACCCTCCGGCCGTTCACTGCTTTCTGCCTTCTGCTCTCTGCTCGCTCCTCCCTCCACCCACCACCCACGACAATGATTTCCGATCTCCGTTACGCGCTGCGGCTGCTCAGGAAAAGTCCACTGTTCACGCTGCTCACGATCATCGTGCTCGGCGGGGGGCTGGGGATAAGCATCTTCACCTTCTCCTTCCTGTATACGGCGATGGTGAAGCCGCTGCCGGTGAGCGAGGGGGAGAGGGTCGTCAGGGTGTCGGAGAGTACGGAGAGCAGGACGCGCGGGCTCGACTCGTACGACCTCGCGCGGATGCGCGGAGCGATAACGACGCTCACCGACATCGGAGCCTACACCGGGCGTGAGCTGCTGGTGTCAGACGCAGATGGGACACACAGCCGAACGGTGGATGCCACGGCGGCGGAGTGGAACGTCTTCCGGGTGACGCGCACCGGCGCGTGGCTGGGACGTGGCTTCAGAGCGGACGATGAAGAGCGTGGTGCGGAGCCGGTGATCGTGCTCTCGTATCGGACGTGGTCATCGGTGTTCGGCGCCGACAGTTCGATCGTGGGACGGAGCATCGAGCTCGATGGAGTCCGCACTCGCGTCGTCGGGGTAATGCCGCGCGGCTACGGTTTCCCCGTCGCGTCCGACGCGTGGGTGCCGCTGGGACGGGAGGCGCTCGATGACCCGGCGGCCGGGACGATGATGCTGGATGTGTACGCGCGGCTCGCACCCGGCACGAGTACGGACGAAGCCCGCGCCCAGTTGCAGGTGCTTGCTGACGATGCGCGCAGGAGCAGGATCGCCCTCGATGCCGGCATTGCCGCGAACCCGCGATCGGGCGGCACCGCCGAAAGCGCGGCCGACAGCGTGCCGGCGCGGATCAACGTGGAGTCGTTCCCGAGCGCGCAGATGGGCGGCGACGGTCCGCTCGTCTTCACTGTGCTCAACCTGCTCGCGGCGCTCATCCTCCTTCTTGCGTGCGTCAACATCGTCAACCTCCTGCTGGCGCGCGTCAATGACAGGTCGCGGGAGATGGCGGTGCGCGTGGCACTCGGGGCGACGCGAGCGCGGCTCATCGCGCAGAACCTCTGGGAGATCATCATCCTCACAACGGCGGGTGGCGTGCTCGCCACGGCGGTAGCCGCGTGGGGGCTCGACGTGGTGAACGCGTGGGCGCACGCGCACATCCCGGGGAACCTCGCCTTCTGGTGGGTGTGGCGACTCGATGCTCCAGCCGTCATCGCGGCGGGTGCGTTCGTGACGCTGACTGTCGCCGTACTGGGTGGAGTGGTAGCCACGCGAACGACGAACATGAACATCAACGCGGTGTTGCAGGATACGTCCGCGCGTGGAGGCGGGCGGGGACAGGGACGAACGGCCCGCATACTCGTCGCCGCGCAGGTGGCGGCCGTCGCGGTGCTGATGTTCTTCGGCGTGCTCTCCGCGATCCTCGCGAATCACGTGGTGCACGTCGATCCGGGCTTCGACACGCACGGTCTGATGACGAGCTACCTGGAGCCACCGGCCCGGCACTATACCACGTCGGAAATGCGGCACGAGTACTACGCGGCAGTTCGCGACGCGGTTGCCGCATCGCCGGAAGTAGATGGTGCAGCGCTGCGCGCGAATGTCGCTGACCTCGGCGACGCGCGCGGTGCGGATCGGGTGGAGCTCGATGCCGGCGCGGCCGCCGCGCGCAACGGGACACCGCACGCCTTCGTACGTGCGGTACTGGGGCCGATGGACTTGTTCGGCGCTCGTGTCTCGGCCGGACGGCCATTCGACGAACGCGACCGCGCCGGCGGAGTGCCGACCGCGATCGTCAGCGGCTCCTTCGCCGCGAGTAACTGGCCCGGCGTCTCCGCCATCGGCAAGCGGATTCACATCGCGGGGCTCGACGAGAGGGAGTGGCGAACGGTGGTCGGCGTGGCGAAAGATGTGCCGCTCGGCGATCCGCTCGCGCGCGAGCGGAGCACGATGGCCGTGTACGTCCCTCTTCGGCAGACGGATGCGGGAAGCGCCGTCATCACCTTCCGCGATCGCGGCAATGCCGCGGCCGCGATAGCATCGCTGCATCGCGCGGTCGCCGCCGTGGATCGCGCGTCGGCGCCATCGGAGGTCTCCACCTACGACGAGATCCTCGAGCAGTCGGCGCTGATCGCACGCTCGGTGACCCGGCTCTTCGCGCTCTGCTTCGGCTTCGCGCTCCTGCTGGCGATGAGCGGCACGTACGGCCTCATGGCGCGTTCGATAAGCCAGCGCACCCGCGAGATCGGCGTTCGTCGCGCGCTCGGCGCGACCGATGCAACGATCGTCCGCCTGCTGCTCGGCCAGGGCGGGCGCCAGATCGGTGTCGGCGCACTCGTCGCGCTGCCGGCCATGCTCGCCATCGGCGTCGCCTTCGCGCGGGTCTTTCCGGTGGGGATCACGACGTCGTTCGTGGCGGGAGTGCTGGTATCGGCGACGATCGTCGGCATAGTTCTCACCGCCACGTACCTCCCCACACGCAGGGCGCTCGGTGTGACGCCGAGGGATGCGTTGTGGAGAGAGTGACCGGGGAGGAGTGAGGAGGAACCAGAGAGCAGGGAGCAGGGAACAGGAAGCAGAAAGCAGATACGGCCGCCTCGGAGAGGGAGTCATCCCGCGCGTGGAGAAGAGAGATGCCTGGTGAAGTCGCGTTCGATATCCGCTACGCCTTGCGCACGCTGCGCAGAAGTCCCAGCTTCACTCTCGCCGCCGTACTCACGCTGGCGTTGGGCATAGGCGCCAATACCACCATCTTCTCGGTGGTGAGCGCGGTTCTACTTCGTCCGCCCGCGCAGGTTCGGGAGCCTGATCGGCTCGTGCACGTTTTCACCAGCGACTACAGCGGGCCGCGGTACGGCGCTTCATCGTACGCCGACTACCTCGACTTCCAGGAAGGCGCCACCGCGCTGTCGGGTCTCGCGGCATTCGCGCCAAGCCCGCTCAACTTCAGCACGGGCGGCGGAGCGAGCAGGGTCTGGGGCGAGGAGGTGAGCGGCAACTACTTCACTGTACTCGGTGTTGCGCCAGCGCTCGGCCGCACGTTCGTCGCCGACGCCGAACGGACGCGAACGGCCGAGCCTGTGGCGGTATTGAGCTACGCGCTCTGGCAGAGTGCCTTCGGCGCGGACTCCGGTGTGATCGGGCGCGAGGTGCAGGTGAACGGATATCCCTTCACCGTGATCGGGATCGCGCCGGAGCATTTCCAGGGCTCCATCCGCGGCGTGCGGGCCGACCTCTGGGTCCCCTACGTCACGAGGGGCCTCCTCTCTCCCGAGAGAACGGCGGGGGGCGGCGCCGCCGTCCTGCAGCGTGGCGATCGTGGGATGTTCATCATCGGCCGACTCTCGCCGGGTGCGACGATCGCCGGTGCACAGGCCGGTTTTGACGCCGTCGCGCGCAGGCTACACGGCGAGTATCCGCAGTACTGGAGCGACGTACGCGGAGGATCGCGCGTCATCACCATCGTGCCCGAGAGCGACTCCCGCGTTCTTCCACAGCTTCGCGGCGCCGTGCTCGGCTTCTTCGGGCTTCTGATGACCGTGGTAGGGTTGATGCTGCTCATCTGCTGCGCCAACGTCGCGAATCTGCTTCTGGCGCGCGCCGCCAGCCGGCGGCGCGAGGTGTCCATCAGACTGGCGTTGGGTGCCGGCCGCGCCCGACTCGTGCGGCAGCTTCTCACGGAGGCCGCCGTCATCGCGCTACTCGGTGGCGCGGTGGGACTGTTGATCGCGAAGTGGGCGATCGGGCTGCTCATGGCATTCAAGCCGCCGTTGCCGGTTCCGATCGGGCTCGATATCTCGCTGGATGGTAGGGTGCTCGCGTTCACGGCACTCGTCGCCGCCCTCACCGGATTCATCGCCGGTGCGGCGCCGGCGCTGGGGGCGACGCGTCTGGATCTCGTCTCCGCTCTCAGGGGAATCGCGTCCGAGAGCGGCCCGCGACGCCGTCGGCCCGCGCTGCGGAACGTGCTGGTAGTGTGCCAGGTGGCCACCTGTGTGGTACTCCTGGCGATGGCTGGTCTACTTCTGCGAAGTCTGCGTGCCGCCCAGAACACGGACCTCGGCTTCGACCCGAGCAGCGTGGCAATCTTCTCGACGGAGCTGGGAAGCCAGGGGTACGACGAGGTGCGCGGGCGCGCGTTCTACGATGATCTGCTGACTCGCGTGGCGGCTCTCCCCTCCGTTCGCGCGGCGAGCCTCGCGGAGAGCACTCCGCTGGGGCTCGCGTACACACGCAGGGGTGTGAGCGTGGTGGGCTACGAGCCCCAGCCGGGCGAGGACATGGAGTTCGGCGCCAACGTCGTGGGCCCCGGCTACCTGGGCCTCATGCGCATCCCGCTCGAGCGCGGCCGCGATTTCACGGAGCGCGACCGCGCCGGCTCGCTCCCGGTGGCGATCGTCAACCAGTCATTCGCTCGTCGCTTCTGGCCCGGAGAAGATCCGATCGGCAAGCAGATACAGGTAGGCGACTCGGTGCGCGAAGTCATCGGCGTCGCGAAGGACTCGAAGACTCGCTCACTGAACGAGAGTCCCACGCCCTTCTTCTACCTGCCGTTCATGCAATTCTACCAATCCAACATGACGCTCGAGGTTCGCACCGCCGGCGATCCCACCGCCGTCATACCGATGGTTCGAGGCGAGATCGCCGCGCTCGATGGCGATCTGCCAGTACAGAGCGGCACCATGGAAGACGCGCTCGGGCTGTCGCTCCTCCCCCAGCGCGCCGGCGCCACGCTCCTCGGAATCTTCAGCGTACTCGGGCTCGTCCTCGCCTCGATCGGACTGTACGGAGTGGTGGCCTACACCGTCGCGCAGCGAACTCGCGACCTGGGGATCCGGATGGCGCTGGGCGCGGGGTCGAGAGACATATACCGAGCGGTCCTCGGTCACGGAGTGAAGCTGACGTCGCTCGGCCTCGTCATCGGCATCGTGGCGGCGCTGATCCTGGCGCGGCTGGCGCAGGGAGTGTTGTTCGGCGTGAGCTCCGCGGACCCGATCACGCTCGGGAGCGTGGCGGCCATCCTCGCCGCGATCGCGCTCCTGGCCAGCTTCATCCCTGCTCGCCGCGCGACGCGGGTGGATCCGATGAGCACTCTGAGAGAAGGGTGAGGGGCGGGAGGTAGAGCAGAAGAGCAGAGGGCAGGGAGCAGTGAACTGCCTTCCAGTATTCGCACTATCCTGTCCGCCGCCGCCGAAGGAAGAGATTGCTGACTCGATGACACGGCGCTACGCGAGGCGTGCGGCGAGCGCCACAGCGCACAGCCGAGTCTCTCTGTCGCTTTCGGTTCTGGAGTTGCGATAGACAGGAAGGAGGTCGCGAGACAATAGCGCAGAGGTAGAACCATGAGCATCCCGGTCGTCATCACCGGCATCGGCCCGGTCAGCGCCATCGGCATCGGGCGCAACGACTTCTGGACCGCGCTCACCAGTGGGCAGCACGGCTTTGGGCCGATCACGCTCTGCGACGTGTCGCAGTCGCCGTCGAAGATCGGCGCGGAGGTGAAGGACTTCTGCCTCGAGCGCTACATTGCCCACGGGGATTTCATGGCGCGCAGGACGCCGCGCGCGGTGCAGCTCGCTCTCGCAGCCGGCGTGCTGGCGCTGCACGACTCGGAGATCGATCTCGATGACTGCGATCCGGATCGGCTGGGCGTC
>DASSOX010000125.1:0-17422 GCA_035700125.1 Gemmatimonadaceae bacterium | reverse complement strand
TTCGTCGTCCTTCAGCACGAGCGCGTTGCCCCGAAGCACCAGATCGTGCGCCTCCGGTATGGCGGTGCCGCCGTGCACGATGGCGCCTCCGCCGAGCCGGACGCGAAGGGCATCGGTGATGGCGTGGGCGATGTCATCCTCGAGCGAGAAGAGGTCGCTCATCCGGCGATCGTACGTGTGCGACCAGAGCTGCAGGCCCGTATGCGTGTCCACCAGCTCGGCGGTCACTCGCACCGCATCGCCCGATCGCTGGATCGTACCGGCGAGGAGCGCGCTCACGTCCAGCGTACGCCCCACCTGCTTCGCATCGACGTCCGGTCCGCGAAAGCGAAACGACGACGTGCGGCCCACGACCGCGAGCCGCGGAAGGCGCGAGAGTGAGCTGAGTATCTCCTCGCTCACGCCGTCGCCGAAGTACGCGCCGGCCGAATCGCCACCGAGCATCCGAAAGGGGAGAACGGCGATTGACCGAACCGAGTCGGCCGTGGCATCCGTGGCGAAGGCGCGCGGCGAGCGCCGGCCGTCCGCTCTCAGGAACGCCACTGCACCGGCGGCCAACAGAGCCGTCAGTGCGCCGCCCAGCGCGATCGGAATCCAGCGTCGCCGCGCGCTCGGTGCCGCGCGTCGAAGGTCGTGCGGCGCGGCGCCAGCGCTGGTCGCGCCGGTCTGGATCTGATCCAGCACGGCGACCACTTCCTCGGCGCTCCGCGGGCGATCGGCGGGGTGCTTCTCGAGGCATTGCATCACCAACGCGGCGAGCGCCGGAGGAATCGACGCGCGCCGCTTTGTCACCGGCTCGGGATTTTCGGAGATCTGAGCCGCCAGCACCTGCTGCGCCGTCGCTCCCGCAAACGGCGCATAGCCGGTGAGCAGCTCGTACGCCACCACGCCCAGCGCGTACAGGTCGGCGCGCGAATCCACCTTCGGGTCGCCGGCCGCCTGCTCGGGCGCCATGTAGGCCGGCGTTCCCACCGCCATGCCGGCCGTGGTGAGCGTGGCTTCGCTCGTCGCCGCGTCGCTCACTGCCTTGGCAACCCCGAAGTCGGCCACCAGCGCGTGGCCATCCGTCAGCAGGATGTTCTCCGGCTTTATGTCGCGATGGACGACGCCCTCGCGATGCGCGGCGGCGAGTGCATCGGCGACGTCGCGCAGGATGTGGCGCGCCTCGCCGATCGGCAGCGCCCCCTCGCGCGTCAGCCGCGCACGCAACGATTCCCCCCGCACGTACGGCATCACGTAGTACAATGCGCGCGCGGCGCTCCCCGAGTCGTACAACGCCAGGATGTGCGGATGGGTGAGGCGCGCGGCTATCTCGATCTCGCGGAGAAAGCGTTCGCTCCCCAGCGACTCGCCGAGCTCCGGTTTCAGCACCTTGAGGGCTACCTCGCGGTGATGGCGAAGATCCTCCGCGAGGTAGACCGTGGCCATCCCGCCCGCGCCGAGCTCGCGCTCTATGCGGTAGCGCTCGGCCAGCGCGGCACCGAGGCGAGCGGCGTCGCGCGTGGGGGGATGCTGGTTCGATGCAGCACCGGAGGCCGGCGGCGTGGTCATAGCGTAGCGTGGCGTGCGTACCGCCGCGACGGGTCTGTAGTCGCGAGCGGTCGTGCAACGCTGCAATTATGGGGGCCGCAACCGTCCGTTGTACAGGTATGGGCGCTGCTCGATTCCCGATGCCCCATGCAATGCAAGATCGCGCACTGTCACTCCGCGCGCTTGCAGACCGGACTTCCTTTGTCGAAGACGATGCGCCAGCTGCCGGGCGATTCCAGCCGCCAGATCGAATTGAAGCGCCCGACGACATTGCCAGCGGGATCGCGTACGGGTCCGGTGCTGAGCGCCAGATCTCCGGAGTCGAGCACCTCGACCTGATCGGGCTCCCATGAGAATGGTGCCTCTTTCCCCTCGAAGAAGGGCTCCCACTGCGCGGCTACCGCGGACCTGCCACGAACGGAGGAATCGCCAGAGAAAAAGATCGCTTCAGCGGCGAGGAACGACGTAAATGCCGCGTGGTCACGATCGGCCATCGACTTCGCGAAGGCGCGCTCGGTGTTCATCACCTGCTCTCGGAGCGAAGCGAGGTCGGCGCGAGGTGCAGCGGTGCGGCAGCCGCAGAGGAGCGCGGCGGCAAGTGCGATGTGGGTGAGAGTGCGCATGATGCGCTCCGTGTAGGCAGTCCACAGTGATACTGTAAATCGGATGAGGAGTCTGTTCGTCGCCTCGCTCCACCGCCAGAGCCGCGCCGACGATCACTGATCTGGCTCCGCCCTGGCAAAGCCGAGCTCGCCATTGCGAAAGAGCCTTGCGCCCCGCCGCTCCGGTGGCCAACACTATTGCTCTCTGGTCCGTTCAATCCTGGGGAAGATGCACGCCCGTCGTGCCTCGTTTCCGCCACGCGCCGCAAAGTTTCCAGCCGCACGATACCGCCACCCGGACAATACACCGTGTTACATCGCGCTCTTTCCACCGCCGCACGCTCGGCTGCAACTCTCGCCCTGGCGACCGCGATCGCGGCGCCCGTCTCCGCCCAGATGTCGGCGGCGCACGCCTCGCAACTCTCCAGCGGGATCGACACCACTACCTTCGATCACTCCGTTCGCCCGCAGGACGACTTCTTCCGCTACGTGAACGGCGGCTGGCTGAAGACCGCGGAGATCCCGGCCGATGCCTCGAGCTGGGGCGCATTCCAGGAGCTGCGAGAGAACAGCCGCACGGCTCTGCACGAGATCTTCGAGGAGGCGAGCAAGGCCAACGCTCCAAAGGGGAGCCCGCGGCAGAAGGTGGGCGATCTGTACGCCAGCTACATGGACAGCGCACGCGTGGAGGAGCTGGGCCTCCAGCCGATCCAGCCGCTCCTCGCGCGTGTCGCGGCGCTGAAGAGCGAGGCCGACATTCCGGCCACCTTCGCATACTTCGCTCGACGCGGCGTTCGCGCTCCGGCGTCAGTGCGCGTCGGCGCCGATCCGAAGCAGTCGTCGGTGAACATCGTGCAGATAAGCCAGTCCGGGCTCGGAATGCCCGATCGCGACTACTACCTCAAGCAGGATGCGAAGATGTCGTCCACGCGTGAGGCGTACGTTGCGTACATCACGAAAATGCTGGAGCTGGCGAAGCAGCCGGATCCAGCAGGATCGGCGAAGCGCATCCTCGCGCTCGAGACGGCGATTGCCACGCCACAATGGGATCGCGCGCGCAGCCGCAACCGCGACTCCACCTACAACAGGATGACCGTCGCGAAGCTCTCCGCGCTCACGCCCTCTTTCGGCTGGAAGAGCTACCTCGATGCTGCGGAGCTCGGAAAGGCGAAGGAAGTGATAGTGCGCCAGCCCGACTACCTCGCGGCGCTCGACGAGATCTTCGCCAGCACGCCGGTGTCGACCTGGCGCGAGTATCTCACCTTCCACCTGCTCGACAGCTTCGCCGACCAGCTTCCCTCCGACTTCGAAGCGACCCGATTCGCCTTCAACGGGCGCACGCTGTCGGGGCAGGAGGAGATGGCCGCGCGGTGGAAGCGCGCGGTAGATGCGACGAACTCTACGCTCGGCGAGGCGGCCGGTGCACTGTACGCGGAGCAGTACTTCAAGCCCGAGGCGAAGGCGCGGATGGACGCGCTGGTGAAGAACCTCATCGAGGCTTACAGAGTCGGGATCGACTCCCTGGAGTGGATGAGCCCCGCGACGAAGGCGCGCGCCAAGGAGAAGCTCGCGCACTTCAAGGTGAAGATCGGCGCGCCCGACAAGCCGCGCGAGTACAAGTTCGATGTGGAGCGCAATGACCTCTTCGGCAACGAGCTGCGCAGCCGCCTCTTCGAGTACGACGACATGGCGAGCCGGCTCGGCAAGCCGGTTGACAAGAGTCGCTGGGGGATGACGGCACCGACGGTGAACGCGTCGTACAACGCGTCGTTCAACGAGATCACCTTCCCCGCGGGGATCCTGCAGCCGCCATTCTTCAACGTGAACGCCGACGACGCGGTGAACTACGGTGCGATCGGCGCCGTGATCGGCCACGAGATCGGCCACGGCTTCGACGATCAGGGGCGCAAGTCGGATGGAGAAGGGAATCTGCGCGACTGGTGGACGGCGGCCGACGCGAAGGCGTACGAAGCGCGCACGGACAAACTCGGTGCCCAGTACGATGCGATCAATCCCATCGACGACCTCCACATCAACGGCAAGCTCACGATGGGCGAGAACATCGGCGACCTGAGCGGGCTCGCGCAGGCGTATCGCGCGTACAAGATGTCGCTGCACGGGAAGGAGGCGCCGGTGATCGACGGGCTCACCGGTGATCAGCGCTTCTTCATCGGCTTCGCGCAGGTGTGGCGCGGCAAGATGCGCGACGATGCACTGCGCCGGCAGCTCCTCACCAACCCGCACTCGCCCGGGCCGTACCGCGCCTTCGTTCCACTGATCAACAACGACGCGTTCGAGAAGGCGTTCGACGTGAAGCCGGGCGATGGGATGTGGCTCGCCCCTGATCAGCGAGTGAAGATCTGGTAGCGGCGCGCATGCGTGGCGCCAGCGCCGCGGTGAGTACTCCTGGGGGTGCGCAGGTACTCGGCGCCGGGTCTCACCAGGCGCTGCGCGCTCACGTCTCGCGCTACATTCAGCTCGCGCTCACCGGCCGCACGATCCTGATCAATTACACGCCGGCATCGTCCGGCGATCTCGTGCTCGACGTCACCACGCAGGTGCCGACGTGGAGCATCCGTGTCCCGGTACGAGTCACCAACTCCGATGGGAGGAATCAGTGAAAGACATCGTGCGCATGGCGGCGGTCCGAGCCGGTAGTACAATGACCGTCGCGCTCATCGTGGCTCTCGCGTCGTGTGCGCGCGGCGGCGACGCCGCCGCGGACATGCCTCCTTCGATCGAGCCGCCTGTCGTAACGGTCATCGCGCACGACTACGCGTTCTCCACGCCATCACCGATCTCCGTCCCGGCTGGGCCGGTAACCTTCCGGATGATCAACGCCGGGAAGGAGCTGCACATGATGGGCGTCGTGTGGCTCGGCGCGCACACCTTCAAGGACTTCATGGCCGCGGTCCAGGGCGACACCACCTTCCAAGGTCCTTATGAGGCAGGAGGTCCGGATGCGGTGATGCCGGGCGATACGTCGTACGCCACTGTGATCCTCGAGCCGGGGCATGTGGCGCTCGCATGCTGGGTGGAGGGTGAGGATGGGAAGATGCATGTGATGAAGGGGATGATGACCGCGTTCGACGTGGCGCCGGCCGGTGCTCGCGTCGCGGCAGAGCCAGAGGCAGAAATCGCGCTCACGCTGCGTGACTACGCGATAGACATGTCCGGCGTGCCCGCATCGGGCCATCGCACCTTCCGCGTGGAGAATCGCGGACCAGCCGAGCACGATGTGGAGCTCTTCCGGATGGAGCCGGGCGCGACGATGGCCGACATCGATGCCTGGTTCCATCATGCGGGGAAGGGGAGCCCCAGGGCGCGGCCACTCGGCGGGATGGTGGGGCTCGAGCACGGGCATCATGGGTGGTTCACCGCCAACCTGACGCCAGGCGACTACCTGCTGGTGTGCTGGATCCCGGGCGAGAAGGGCGTGCCGCACTATGCGGGGCACGGAATGCTGAAGCGCTTCCACGTGGCGGCCGGCGCGGCGAGCAGCGCGGCGGGTGCTTCGTGAGCCGCGTAATCGTACATGCGCGCCGACAGCATCGGCGGAACGGGGGCCGAGCTCATGGGCGGGCCGGAGGGACCGGCGGACGGTGCCACCGACGCGTGGGCTACGCTCGACCTGGCGCCGGGTAACTACGTGCTCACCTGCCTCCTCCCGCTCCCCGACGGGAGCGGCACGCACCGCTCGCGCGGGATGTTCCGCGCGCTCACCGTAGTTTCGGCGACCGGCGAGCCGGCGCAGATGCCGCACGCGGATGTCGTCGTGCGCATGACCGACTACACCTTCGACCTGCCGGCGACCGTCCCGGCGGGGCGCCGCCTCGTGCGCTTCGAGAACTCCGGTCCGCACACTCATCTCGCGATCGTCGCGCGTCTCGCGCCGGGGAAGACGCTTGCCGACGCCGCGGCGTGGCAGGCGAAGCCCGAGGGGCCGCCGCCGTTCGTCTACGTGGGTGGGGTGACCGCGATGTCACCCGGCCGCGCAAGCATTGCGAGACTCGACCTCGAGCCCGGCCGGTACCTCATCGCATGCCTCGACAACGACGGCACCGCGCCGAAGCTGCACTACGAGGTGGGGATGGTGCGCGAGTTCACGGTGACGCCGCCGCAGACGGGTGACTGAGCGCCGAGTCGGCGGAGCTCGCCACGCCGAGCTCCGCGTTCTCGCTGTCATCCATTTCCCCGCCAGATGACGGCATAACTCCGATAGACCAATCCACGGCCGATTCTATCGTTGACGGTGCATCTGGCGTCCCCTCCGAGCGGGGCAGACCCGCTGCCCGCTGACCACTCCGCGAGCCAGGGAGTCGAGTGGCGGGGCGCCCGACTCGCCCTGGATGATGCAGTCTGGAGGCTTTATGCGGGTACCCATGCACTGTCCCTCCGTGACGCTGCGTTATGCGTCACGGCTCCTCGCTGGTCTCGCCTTCGTTGCTCTGGCGGGATGCGCGGATGCACCTCCCACGGCTCCGCCCACCGTCGCTGCCGACGCCACTGCGGGCAACGCGCTCGGCCTGCCGATAACCGTGATGACGTACAACGCGAGCATCGCGACCAATGTGAACATCGTTCTGAACTCTCCGCCGGCTCAGATACCAGCGGCCGTGGCGCAGGTGTTCGGGTACACGGTGAATTCACTCCCGGCCGAGCGTATGACGGAGATCGCCGATCAGATCGCCACGGCGCGTCCGGACGTGGTTGGTCTACAGGAGATCTCGACGTTCTACACGCAGCGTCCGGGCGACTTCCTCGCGGGGAATCCGGTGCACGCGTCGCACGTGGAATACGACTTCCTGCAGCTGCTGCTCGACGCGCTGCACGCGCGCGGCGTGGACTACCAGCTCGCGGCGAGTACTGTCAACACCGACATCGAGCTTCCGGCTCTCGACCCCGGGATGGCGCCGATCCCTGCGAACTTCTACGACGTCCGCCTCGCCGACAGGGATGCGATCATCGTGCGCGACGGCGTGCAATTCACGAATCCGCACGCGAGCACCTACGCGGCGGCGATCCCCGTCAGCGTGGGGGGAACTTTCTTCGCGTACAGGCGCGGCTGGGCATCGGTGGATGTGATCTGGAGTGGAAACGAGGCGGTGCGCTTCATCACCACGCATCTCGAGACGCAGCTCGCCACTCCGGTGCAGGTGGCGCAGGCGGATGAGCTCATCGGCCTGATCAAGAGCTCACCGCTTCCCGTGATCGCGATGGGAGACTTCAACTCCGCCGCGAATGCGTCGGCGCCCGCGGAGAGCAAGACGCCATCGTACGACAAGTTCATGGACGCGGGGCTCGTCGACGCGTGGCTGGCGAGGCATCCGAACCAGGAAGGTCTCACCTGCTGCCATGCGGAGCTCGATCTGACCAGCAATGCGCAGCCGTTCGACCAGCGGCTCGATCTCATGCTGACCTACGGAGACGCGATCCGCTCGGCCACTACCGCGCACGTCATCGGTGATCGCAGCGTGGACCGCACGCCATCGGGACTCTGGGCGTCCGATCACGCGGGGCTGCTGATGGACTTCCTGCTGCGGTGAGGGACGGACGCGGTCGACGGACGGGGTCAGGTCGAGACCTGACCCCGTCTGGCTACCTACTCCTCGACGACCAGTGGCGGGTCGACGAGCCGGATGCGTGACGCGCGCGTAGGGCAATCGCTCACGTGAAGGTGGACGATAGCCGATTGCGCACCGCTGCGGTACACGACTAGGATACGCGGACAGAGGATACGCACGGTCACTGGCAGACAGAATCCGTCGGTGGCGTCGGTCGTCCTTCAGAAGACACTTCCCGGGACCCATGCGCCAGCTCCGCCGCCTCACCGCCATCGTCGCCAACCTTCTCCTGCTCCAGTTCGTGCTGGTCGGGAGCGGGAGCGCGTGCGTGGACCACGGGGAGGGGGCTGGCGCCGGATCGGCGAGCGCTGCGACGAGCGAACACCGCCGTGCACCTTCGGTGATGCCGGGCATGTCGATGGCGGGCTCGCCGACAGCCGGCCACGCGGCGTCCTCCTGCGACCAACCGGCGGAGACGACCGGCGGCGGCGCGCCCTGCCACTCGCCATCGCAGCGCTCCGATGGTCACGCGCCCTGCCACTCTCCGCTGGCGCCGACTGGCTGTGCTGGTGCGATGTCGTGCGGCCCGGCGCTGGCGGCCAGCGCCGGCTCCGCGGCCACGTTCGTGACCACCACGGCGCGCATCGCCGCCCTCTCGGCTACCGCACCGCGCGGTCCAACTCTACTGCCCGAGCTCCCACCTCCACGGGCGTAGCCTCCCTCACAACGAACGTGTGAGTCGCTCGGCGTCGGAGTCCATCCGACGCGTCGAGCGCTGTAAACGCGCATCGCGCGGCCTCCTTCGTGGCCGGCGAAGCTCACATCGGGAGGCAGTAGACAATGCAGTACATCCCGCGACGCTCACCGCGTCGTTCTCGATTCGGTTCAAGGACCACAGGCGCGCTGCTGGCCGCGGTGGTAGCACTCGGCGCGCGAGCCGTCGCCGCTCGCGCGCAGTCGTCGCGTACGTCGCTCGGCGATCTGTACCGCGAAGCGCGACAGGCGAGCCCGAAGGTGGATGCGGCGCACGCGCTCGCCCGCGCCGCCGAAGCTCGCATAGCGGGCGCGAAGCGGCCGCCCGACCCCGAGCTGCAACTCGGCTTCATGAACTACGCCCTCCCCGGTCTCAGGCCGATGGAGCCGCTCGGGATGACGCAGCTGCAGCTCATGCAGATGATCCCCACCGCCGGGAAGCTCCACTACTCCGGCCGCGTCGCGTCGGCGCAGGCAGCGGCCGAATCCGAGCGGGCCACCGAGGTGGAGTGGGAGGTACGGAGCGAGGTGGCGATGGCGTTCTACGAGTTGTACAAGGCCGAACAGACCATTGCCGTGGACCGGCAAACGCTCCGGCTCCTCGATGACATCCGGCAGGTGACGGAGAGCATGTATCGCGTGGGCGAGGGGCGTCAGGCGGACGTGCTGCGCGCGAACGTAGAGATCGCGCGGATGGTGGAAGACACCATCCGCATGTCCACCATGCGCGCTTCGATGGCGGCGCGGCTGAATGCCCTGCTCGACTGTGCAGCCGACGCACCGGTGGCCTCTCCGGCGCTCCCCGAGTTTCCAGACTCCATCCCGCCGCTCGATTCGCTCATCGCGCAGGCGTCCGCGGGTCGCGCCATGGTGCGCGCCGGCAAGCGTGAGGTGGAGGCTGCCGTGGCGCAGTCGAAGCTCGCGCACCGAGAGATCTGGCCCGACCTGACCGTGGGCGTTCAGGTGGGACAGCAGCGCGTGACGATGCCGGCGGGTACAGATGCCGGCGGGATGCCGATACCCGGCGAGCGGAGGACCGAGCGCATGGGAAGTCTCATGATTGGCGCCACGCTCCCGATCTTCGCGCGCAGCAGGCAGCTCCGCATGCGGGAGGAGATGGCGGCGATGCAGCGCATGGCGGAAGCCGACCTCGCGGCGATGCGCGCCACGACGCGCGGCCAGGTGAGCGAAGCGTTCGCGAATCTCAGTCGAGCGCGCCGCCTCGCGAAGCTCTACCGCACGACGGTGATCCCGCAGGCCGAGGCGACGGTGGAGTCGTCGCTCGCCGCCTACCGTGTGGGAAGCGTGGACTTCATGACGCTGCTCGACAACCGGATGTCGGTGAACGAGTACCGCGGGGAGCTCATCGCGCTCGAGGCGGAGGAAGGGGAGGCCTGGGCCGAGCTCGAGATGCTCGTCGGGCGCGAGCTGGTGGACGCTAACAGCATCGCCGCCGATCGCGCGGCGGCTGGAGGTGCCCGATGACAACAGATAACGATCGCGAGAAGTCGCCCTTCGGCGGTGGTGGGAGCGGGCGTGGCCGTACCATCCGAGTTGCATCGCTGGTGATGATCCCGTTGCTGGCGATCGTCGGTGTCTGGCTTGCCACGCGGGAAACGTCGCGCGAGCAGGCTCCCTCCGCGCACGCTCACGGCGCCGCGATCGCGGGTGGAGACAGCGCGCAGCGCGTTTCGCTCTCGCCCGACGAGACCCGGCGCATCGGTGTGACGTACGCCGCCGCCACGCTCGGCCCGCTCGGAAAGGATGTGCGCACCGTGGGGCAGGTGACATTCGACGAGACGAAGGTTGCTGTCGTCTCTCCGAAGGTCGATGGATGGGTAGAGGCACTGCACGTGAACTACACCGGGCAGCCGGTGCGCGCGGGCGAGCCGCTCCTCGCCATCTACTCGCCGATGCTCGTGACCGCTCAGGAGGAGCTGCTCCTCGCCGGGCGGCTGCAGGGCCGCGTGGCGGAGGCCGGCGCCGAAGCGCGCGCGAACGCGGCGGAGCTGCTCACGTCGGCGCGGCGCCGGCTCGCCTACTGGGATATCCCGGAGAGTGATATCGAGTACATCGAGCGGTCGGGGAAGGTGCGGCGCACGCTCACGCTCCGCGCGAGCGCGAGCGGAGTGGTGATCGAGAAGAACGTCTCCGAAGGACAGCGAATAATGGCGGGCGATGTGCTCTACCGCATCGCTGACCTGCGCACGGTGTGGGTTGAAGGCGAGGTCTTCGAGCAGGATCTCCCGGCTGTGCGCCCCGGTCTCGGGGTGACTGCAACATTCGAGGCGCTCCCCGGTGAGGAGTTTCACGGGACGATCTCGTACGTGTATCCCACGCTCGACCCGGAGACGCGCACCGCAAAGGTACGCGTCGAGCTCCCCAACCCACGGCTCGAGCTCAAGCCGGGGATGTACGCCACGCTTCGTCTCACCGGTGCTTCGCGACCGGCCGTCCTCTCTGTCCCACGCTCGGCTGTTCTCTCCACGGGCGAGCGCAATCTGGTATTCGTGCGCCGCGCCGACGGGATGCTTCAGCCGCGCGAAGTGGCCGTAGGGATCGCGAACGACGAGCGCATCGAGATTCTCCGCGGCCTCGGCGTGGGCGACACCGTCGTCGCGTCGGGGACCTTCCTCGTGGACGCCGAGAGCAACCTCGGTACGGTGATGGGGGGAATGGGCGACATGCCGGGGATGGACATGACGGCGCCGGCTACCAAGGGAGAGGGGAACGCGGAGCCGGCGAAGGCTGCGCCGCCTCCTTCCGGTGGCGCGCACGACAGCTCTCCGACGGCATCTCACCAGGGCCACAAGAGTCACGAGGAATAGGCCGATGCTGAAGCGAATCATCGAGTGGTCGGCGACGAACAAGCTCATCGTCCTGCTCTTCACGGTTGCGGCCATAGCGGGCGGCTTGGTGGCCGTGCAGCGCACGCCGCTGGAAGCGCTGCCGGACCTCTCGGACGTGCAGGTCATCGTGCAGACGACGTACAACGAGCAGGCGCCGCGCATCGTCGAGGATCAGGTCACCTATCCGATCGCGGCGGAGATGCTGAAGGTCCCGGGCGCGCGCACGGTGCGTGGCTATTCCTTCTTCGGCATCAGCTTCGTGTACGTGATCTTCGAGGACGGGACGGATCTCTACTGGGCGCGCTCGCGCGTGCTCGAGTACCTGAGCGGGATAAAGGCGAAGCTTCCGGCGAGCGTGAGTCCCACGCTCGGTCCCGACGCCACGGGGCTCGGCTGGGTCTACCAGTACGCGATCGAGGATACTACCGGGAGGCTGAACCTCGCGCAGCTGCGCAGTCTCCAGGACTGGTATCTGCGCTACGCGCTGACGGCGGTGCCGGGCGTGAGCGAGGTGGCGTCGATCGGCGGCTTCGAGAAGCAGTACCAGGTGGACATCGACCCCGCCAAGCTGCTCGCCTACCGTATCCCGGTCACCCAGGTCATGAGCGCCATCCAGAACGCCAACAGCGACGTGGGTGCGATGGTCGTGGAGCTCTCCGAGCGCGAGTACATGGTGCGCGGACTCGGCTACCTGAACGGGATCTCCGACATCGAGAATGTCGTCGTGGGTGCGACCGCGCGCGGGACACCGATAAGGGTGGCGGAGCTGGGAAGTGTGAGTATCGGTCCCGCCGTGCGGCGCGGTATCGCCGATCTCGATGGCCGCGGCGACGCGGTGGGAGGGATCGTGGTCATGCGCTTCGGCGAGAACGCGCTCACCACCATCCGGAACGTGAAGGCGAAGCTCGCGGAAGTCGAGAAGGGGCTCCCGGCAGGTGTGGTCGTGCGTCCCGTCTACGACCGCTCGGAGCTCATCGAGCAGTCGATCCACACGCTCAGGGAGAAGCTCATCGAGGAGTCCATCATCGTCGCCCTCGTATGCATCGTCTTCCTCCTGCACGCGCGCTCGGCGCTGGTGGCGATTCTCACGCTGCCCATCGGGATCCTCATGGCGTTCATCGCCATGCGCTGGGTGGGCGTGGGGGCGGACATCATGTCGCTCGGCGGGATCGCCATCGCCATCGGCGCGATGATAGATGCGGCGATCGTCATGATCGAGAATATGCATAAGCACCTCGAGCGCGCGATCGGTGCGCTCGCGGATGAGGGGGAAAGCGGTCGCGCGAGAAGATCCTTCCATACCGAAGCGCTCTCGACGCGCGAGCGCTGGCGCGTGGTGGTGGAGTCGTCGAAGGAGGTAGGGCCCGCGCTCTTCTTCTCGCTGCTCATCATCACGGTGAGCTTCCTCCCCGTGTTCACGCTCGAGGGACAGGAAGGGCGGATGTTCACGCCGCTCGCCTTCACCAAGACCTTCGCGATGGCGGCGGCCAGTCTTCTTTCCGTGACGCTCGTGCCGGTGATGATGGGGATCTTCATCCGGGGGCGGATCTATCGCGAGCGCGCCAACCCCGTGAATCGCGTGCTGGTCCGGCTCTACGACCCCGTGATCGGCTTCGTGCTCCGGCACCGCTGGCGGGTGATAGTGGGTGCCGTGGTGACGCTCGTGCTAACGTGGGTGCCGTGGACGCGACTGGGGAGCGAGTTCATGCCGCCGCTGGAAGAGGGGACGATCCTCTACATGCCCACGACGCTCCCCGGCGTGAGCGTGGCGCGGGCGAGGGAGATCATGCGCCAGCAGGACGCGATCCTGAAGAGCTTTCCCGAAGTGCAGCACGTGTGGGGGAAGGCGGGTCGCGCCGAGACCGCCACCGATCCGGCGGGGCTCGACATGTTCGAGACCACGATCACCCTGAAGCCCGCCGCGGAGTGGCGCGAAGGGATGACGTACGAGAAGCTGGTGGCCGAGATGGATTCGGCGGTGAAGATACCAGGTGTGACCAACGCGTGGACGATGCCGATCATCGGGCGCATCGACATGCTGGCTACCGGGATCCGCACGCCGGTGGGGATCAAGATCTTCGGACCCGACCTCGCGGAGCTCGAGCGCATCGGCAAGGAGGTGGAGCGCTCGGTCCAGATGGTGCCGGGCACACGGAGCGCCTTCGCCGAGCGTGCGCAGTCGGGCTACTACCTGGACATAGACATCGACCGCGCGTCGGCCGCGCGCCACGGTCTCAACGTGGGCGACATCCAGACCGTGATCGCCACCGCGATCGGCGGGATGACCATAACGCAGACCGTGGAGGGGCGCGAGCGCTATGGCGTGCGCGTGCGGTATCCGCAGGAGCTGCGCGATACGCCCGAGCGACTGGCGCAGGTGCTCGTGCCGGTGAGCCACACGCGTGGAGAGGGGGCAGCAACCGCGGCGTCGCAGGCGAGCATGTCTGGCGCTGCGATGTTGGCTGGCGCGGGCGCGGCGCGGATGACGGGCACCGGCAGCGCGCAGGTACCGCTCGGCCAGGTGGCGACTATCCGGGAGGTAGCCGGACCGATGGTAGTGCGCACGGAAGGCGCGATGCCCACCGCCTGGGTCTACGTGGACGTGGCGGGTCGCGACATCGGGAGCTACGTGGCGGAAGCGCGGGCGATGGTGGAGAGCGAGGTGAAGCTCCCGCCCGGTTACACCATGACCTGGAGTGGCCAATACGAGTACATGCAGCGCGCGAAGGAGAAGATGAAGCTCGTCATCCCCGCGACGCTGGCGATCATCTTCCTCCTTCTCTACTTCAACTTCCGCAGCGTGGGGGAGACGCTGATCGTGATGCTCTCGCTTCCCTTCGCGCTGGTGGGCGGGATCTGGTTCGTCTGGGCGCTCGGCTACAACTGGTCGGTGGCGGTGGCGATCGGCTTCATAGCGCTGGCGGGTGTAGCGGCGGAGACCGGAGTGGTGATGCTGATCTACCTCGATCATGCATGGAAGGCGCGCACCGCCGAGGGGCGCCGCGTCACGCTCCGCGATTTGTACGATGCGGTGGTGGAAGGCGCGGTAGAGCGCGTGCGTCCCAAGATGATGACCGTGACGGCGATCATGGCGGGGCTGCTACCGATCCTCTGGGGGAGCGGTACCGGCGCCAGCGTCATGAAGCGGATAGCGGCGCCGATGGTGGGCGGGATGATCTCGAGCACCATCCTCACGCTCGTCGTGATCCCGGCGGTATACTCGCTCTGGAAAGAGCGAGAGGTGGGGTCAGGTCTGGAATCGTGAATTGATACAAGCGGCGAAGCGCCGCTTGTATCAATTCACGATTCCAGACCTGACCCCGCCGGGGGAAACGGTGTAGAATGCGCAACCACCGTTGGGAAGCGTACACACGAGACGAATCGCCGGAGGTCGAGGTGCGGGTAATAGAAGCAGCTGATGTGCATCGGGTCCTGGAGTTCCCCGCGCTGATCGACGCGCTGCGCTCCACGTTCGGCGGACGAGCGAGCGCGCCGCCGCGGTCGATGTATCGCCTGGATGCCGATCAGTCGCACGACGTCTTCGCGCTCCTCCCGGCATGGAGCGACGAGGTGATAGGCGTCAAGGCATTCACCTACCTCCCGGACAACGCGGAAAAGGGAGCCGACGTCCTCCACGCGAACATCCTGCTCTACGACCGGAAGAGCGGCGTGCCGCTCGCTCTCGTCGAAGGGAGGTCGGTCACCTTCTGGCGAACGGCGGCGATGACTGCGCTCGCGGCGGACTACCTCGCGCGCAGGGATGCATCGCGACTGCTGATATGCGGGACGGGAAATCTGTCGCCGTATCTGGCGCTGGCCCACGCCGCCGTGCGGCCCGTTCACGAGATCGGGATCTGGGGACGAAACCCGGAGAAGGCCGAGCGCGTAGTCGAGTCACTACGCCGGGACCGCGACGATCTCGATGTGAGCGCGGTGAATGATCTGGAAGCGGCCGCGCGGCGAGCCGACATAATTGTCTGCGCTACGGCTTCTCGAGACCCGATCATACTCGGCGAGTGGGTGCAACCCGGCACGCACGTGAGCCTCATCGGCAACCACGAGCGCAACGCGCGGGAGTGCGATACGGAGTTGGTGGTGAAGTCGCGCATCTACGTGGACAGCCGCGTGAACGTGCTCAACGAGGCGGGCGAGATCCTCATCCCGATAGAAGAAGGGAAGCTGAGCGAGTCGGACGTCATAGCGGAGCTGAGTGAATTGTGCGCCGGGACGGCTGCGGGCCGCGCGAGCCGTGAAGAGATCACGCTCTTCAAGTCGGTCGGCACCGCGCTCGCCGACCTCGCGGCCGCGCGGCTAGTAGCGCAGCGGGTGTAAGCGCGGTCATCGCCGGCCGCATCCAACCTACCGGAGAATCGACACAATGCTCTTTCGCCATCCACGGTCGCGTTCGCGACTGTACTCGCCGCGGTCGTTCATCTACGGAATCCTCGCGTCGCTCGTCGTCGCCTCCGCGCCGCTCTCGGCGCTGGCGCAGGCGGTGGAGCAGGTACCCGCGTCGGTGGCGGATGCGCAGGCACGGGCGGTGGACTCGGCCCGCGCGCGCGTGCGCGAGTGGGTGGCCAAGGACAACCTCGCCGGTGCCTCCGTGGCGGTGGGCATCGATGGTCAGATTGTATGGGCCGAGGGCTTCGGCTGGGCCGACATCGAACAGCAGGTGCCGGTTACCGCGCTCACGCGCTTCCGCATCGGGAGTGTTTCGAAGCCGCTTACGTCGGTGGCGGTCGGCGTGCTTTACGAGAAGGGGAAGATCGATCTCGATGCGCCCGTCCAGAAATACGTGCCGAGCTTCCCGAAGAAGCGCTGGCCGATCAGCACGCGTCAGGTTATGGGTCACGTCGCCGGGATCCGGCATTACCAGGGCGACGAGTTCCTCAGCAGCAAGCATTACGACAACGTGCTCGCCGGCCTCGAGATCTTCGAGAACGACTCGCTCCTCTTCCGTCCCGGGACGCAGTACAGCTACTCCACCTACGGCTGGAACCTGGTGAGCGCCATCGTGGAGTCGGCGGCGGGCGAGCCGTTCCTCGATTTCATGCGCCGCGAAGTGTTCGCGCCGCTCGGCCTGCGCCACACCGTGCCGGAGTACATGGCGAGCATCATCCCCGATCGCGGCGACTACTACGAGCACGACAAGGATGGGCGGCTGGTGAACGCGCCGTACGTGGACAACAGCTACAAGTGGGCGGGCGGCGGATTTCTCTCGACGTCATCCGATCTGGTGCGCTTCGGCTTCGGGATGCTCGATGCGCGAGTGCTCCAGCGGAAGACGGTCGATCTACTGTGGACGCCGCTCACCCTCGAGTCGGGAAAGTCTACCGGATATGGGCTCGGCTGGAGCGTGGCCACCGTGGATGGGCACCGTGTGATCGGCCACAGCGGCGGCTCCGTGGGCGGCACCACGCAGTTCCTGATCTTCCCGGATGAGCGCATGGTCGTCGCGGTGACGACGAATCTGAGCGACGCGAAGGTGGGCCCCATCGCGAACGAGGTGGCAAAGCTGTTCGCGGCGACGGAGACGGCGGGCACGCCGAGCCGGAGCCGATAGCCGAGAGCGGGGCAGCGACTGTCGAGAGAGCTACCGGTGGCTACTACCTGAGGCGAGGTCGCAGTCGGTGATGTCGTGATGTCGGATAACCTGCCGCCCATGAGCGACGACTCCAACGGCTACGAGGCGATAGCGGCCGAGTTCATCGCTGTCCGCGGATCGCCGAGTGTGAGCCGCCCGGCCATCGGTGCGCGCACCGTACGAGAATGGATAAGGACACTGCGGCCCGGTGGCACGGCGCTGGACCTCGGCTGCGGTTCGGGCTATCCCATCACTCAGCTCCTCGTCGAGGCCGGCCTCCAGGCTTACGGCGTGGATGCATCGCCGAGCATGGTTGCCGCGTTTCGGACGCGGTTCCCCGACGTGCCAGTGGAGTGCAACGACGTGACGCGGTCGGACTTCTTCGGACGCGAGTTCGACGGCGTGGTTGCCTGGGGGCTGCTCTTCCTGCTCCGACCGGAGGCGCAGGCGCAACTCATCGACAAAGTGGGGCACGGGCTGGTGCGTGGCGGTCAGTTTCTCTTCACCGCACCGCGAGAGCTTTGCGAGTGGCCCGACAGC
>DASSOX010000124.1:0-5855 GCA_035700125.1 Gemmatimonadaceae bacterium | reverse complement strand
ACTGCAATTTCGCCGAGCACGTGGTCGAGACAGTGCCCAAGTCGTTACGCCATTCGTGCAGGTCGGAACTTACCCGACAAGGAATTTCGCTACCTTAGGACCGTTATAGTTACGGCCGCCGTTTACCGGGGCTTCGGCTCGAGCCCTCACCCGCCGAAGCGGATTAAGCTCTCCCCTTAACCTTCCGGCACCGGGCAGGCGTCAGTGCGTATACCTGGCCTTTCGGCTTCGCACGCACCTGTGTTTTTGCTAAACAGTCGCTTGGGCCGATTCACTGCGACCTGAGCCAGCGCCGTGCGCGAGGCACGTTACCGGATCAGGCATCCCTTCTTCCGAAGGTACGGGATCATTATGCCGAGTTCCTTGACCACGTTTCACTCGTCACCTGAGGCTGCTCGCCTCGCCCACCTGTGTCGGTTTACGGTACGGTCACCGTCCACACTCCCCCCACGAGCTTTTCTCGCCGGTCGACTCCACCTGACTCGCGAGGCCCCTTGCGGAGTCCCGCTCGCCATCCGGTCTCGGAGCGGGTTGCCCCCCTCCTACGCCGTTGGACGGTCATCCACCTGACCGCTCGGGCTTCGTTCCCGTGTCCCTCGTGTGGGTTGTAACGCATGAACGGCGGGGCCGGAATCTTCGCCGGCTTCCCATCGGCTACGCCCCGGGGGCCTCGCCTGAGGGACCGCCTCACCCCGCGCTGATCGCCATGGCGCGGGAACCCTTGGGCTTACGGTGTCCACGGTTCTCACGTGGATTTGCGCGTACTCATTCCGGCATCCTCACTTCCCCTACGCTCCACCCCTGGTTTCCACCGGGGCTTCCTCGCACGGGGAACGCTCCCCTACCCCTGCCGAGGATTGCTCCTCAACAAGGCCACGCGTCGGCGGGCCGCTTAATCCCGACCATTCTCGGCGCGCGCGCGCTGGACTGGTGAGCTATTACGCACTCTTTCAAGGCATGGCTGCTTCTAAGCCAACCTCCCAGTTGTCACGGCACGCGCACATCCTTCGCTATACTCAGCGGCCACTTCGGGGCCTTAGCGGTGGCTCTGGGTTCTTTCCCTCTCGCCGCTGGACATTATCGCTCAGCGACTGCCTCCCAGGATAACTCCCCACGGCATTCGGAGTTCGGTTGGGGTTGGTACGTGGTTCCCACGCCCGCGCCCATCCGGTCGCTCTACCTCCGCGGGAGATACGTCCTGAGGCTCTACCTCAATAGATTTCGGGGAGAACCAGCTATCTCCAGGCTTGTTTGGCCTTTCACCCCTACCCACAGGTCATCCGAGCGGTTTTCAACCCACACCGGTTCGGGCCTCCACTCGGTGTTACCCGAGCTTCACCCTGCCCATAGGTAGCTCGCTCTGGCTTCGGGTCCAGGCCCACGAACTGAAACGCCCTCGTTCCAGGACTCGCTCTCGCTCTGGCTCCGCTGGACACCAGCTTAGCCTCGCTCGTGAGCACTGACTCGCCGGATCATAATGCAAAAGGCACGCCGTCAGCCGAACACAGACCGAAGCCCATGCTCCGCCTCCGACCGCTTGTAGGCACGTGGTTTCAGGCTCTCTTTCACTCCCCGCCCAGGGGTGCTTTTCACCTGTCCCTCACGGTACTCGTTCACTATCGGTCACACGGGAGTCTTTAGCCTTGGAGGGTGGTCCCCCCAGCTTCACGCCCGGCTCCTCGTGCCGGGCGCTACTCAGGAACTCCACTAGATCACGTCCCTCGCCGTCGCCTACCGGGCTCTCACCGTCTCTGGCGCCCCGTCCCAGGGGACTTCGACTGGCTTCACGCGACCCGTCCGTGGGTCCTCCAACCCCGCCTCCACGAGGGAGACGGTTTGGGCTCGGGCCCGTTTCGCTCGCCGCTACTCCGGGCATCTCGGTTGATTTCTCTTCCAGCGGGTACTGAGATGTTTCAGGTCCCCGCGTTCGCCTCGCTGGTCGCCCAGCGATGACGAGGCTCGCGCCTCGCCGGGTTTCCCCATTCGGCCATCCAGGGCTCATTGCGTGTGTGCCGCTCCCCCTGGCTTCTCGCAGCTTACCACGGCCTTCCTCGCCTCCGTGTGCCGAGGCATCCCCCACGTGCCTTCGCTCGCTTGACGCCCACAACTCCAACGCCAAGCCGAGCACGCGCTCGATCCTCTAACACTTAATTGCAATCCGTTGCAATCTCTCTCGAAGCCCGGAACCATTCACACTCCGCGAACGAAGTGCGTCGTCCCGAAGCTCGATGAGAATTCGCATCCCACAATCTCTTCTTCCATCACTTGTCAAACAGCACCCAGCCGCGTGCACTGCGCACTCGCTGGGCAGCCTTCCATTGTAGCCCTCCGGATACCTCAAGTCAACCTCGAAGAGGCTGCAGCATGGAGCATTTTCCCGGAGGGACGCGAACGATATACGCGATAAAAATCGATTTCAACCCCGGGGCGCACGCTGCTCCACGCTTCCTCCCGCCGAGCCTCACCTTCTACTTTCCATC
This sequence comes from Gemmatimonadaceae bacterium, assembly GCA_035700125.1. Classification (GTDB taxonomy): domain Bacteria; phylum Gemmatimonadota; class Gemmatimonadetes; order Gemmatimonadales; family Gemmatimonadaceae; genus JADGGM01. The sequence continues at coordinate 3,375 of DASSOX010000124.1, read as the reverse complement.
GCATGCCCGACCACGCCGTCGTCACGCCGAAAGGCGCTCGCCGCTGGGCACACGGCCATCCGTGGATCTACCGCAGCGACGTCGCCGAGCGCCCGTCGCGTCCGCCGGGTGCGGTGCAGGTGCGCGACGTCACCGGCCGGCCGCTCGGCGTCGCACTCTGGAGCCCTGCCTCTGAAATCTCGTTGCGCCTGCTCGACCGCAACGCCGACACCGTCGTCGACGCGAGCTGGTGGCGACAGGCGATCGGGCGCGCCATGGCCCGTCGAGCTCCGCTCGCCGGCAAGGCCACCGCATACCGTCTGATCCACGCCGAGGCCGACGGATGTCCCTCCCTCATCTGCGATCGCTACGATCGCTGGCTCGTCGTGCAGCTGCTGAGCGCGGGGCTCGAGCACTATCGCGACAGCATCGTCGGCGCGCTGCGCGATCTCGCTGCGCCCGAGGGGATGCTCGCCCGCAACGACGCACCGGTCCGCTCTAAAGAAGGATTGCCCCGCGACGTGACGCCGCTACTCGGCGATGTGCCGCGCGAGATCGAGGTGGAGGAGCATGGCGTCCGGTACCTCGCCGCCCCGTGGGAGGGGCAGAAGACCGGCGCCTTCCTCGACCAGCGCGAGAACCGGGCGCTCGTTGGGCGCGTCGCGCGCGGTCGCGCCCTCGATTGCTTCAGCTATCACGGCTCCTTCGCTCTGCATCTCGCTCGGCGCGCCGACACCGTCGTCGCGCTCGATGTCTCCGCCGCAGCACTCGCGCGGGCGCGGGCGAATGCCGCGCTCAATGCGATGTCGAACATCGAGCTCGTCGAAGCCAGCGCGTTCGACTTCCTGCGTAGCCAGGAGAGTGCGGGCGAGCGCTACGACACGATCGTGCTCGATCCGCCCGCGTTCGCCAAGACACGCGCCTCGGTTCCCGGCGCGCTCCGCGGCTACAAGGAGATCAACCTGCGTGCCATGCGCCTGCTCGCACCCGGGGGGCTGCTGTTCACCGGCAGCTGCAGCTTCCATCTGAGCAAGCCGCTCTTCCTCGAAGTGCTCGAGAGTGCGGCGGCCGACAGCGGGCGGCGCATCGCGCTCCGCGAGTTCCGCGGTCAGCCGCTCGATCACCCTGATGTGCTGACGATCCCGGAGAGCGGCTACCTCAAAGGTGCGTTGCTCGAGGCACTCGATTGAGCTAGTGATGGTGCGCGTCGCGCTGCGGGATGCGCTGGTGTCCGCGCCTGTTCTTCTGCTCGGTCGGCGCATCGACGTGCATGGAGTCGACCGGACTCTCCGCTTCGCCCTGCGTGGAGTCCGGATCTCGGGTCCGATCCTGCGGCTCTCGACTGCCACCGCCATGCATCTCGCGCTCGGTGCGTCGCGACTTGTCATCGGCATCTGTCATGCTCCCCTCCTGCACAGTGGTCGGTGCAGACGTGCACTCCATATGCCATGCGCGATCGCTGCGGGCAATCACGTCACGTGCGCAGTATCGGCGCCGTGATCTGCGCATCGTGTTGCAGCGGCTCGCTCCACTCGCGCACCCGACCGAGTTGGTACGGCACGGCGATGACGACGACGTTCGGCTTGAAGAGGAACGCCGTGCGGATGTAGAGCGCTGTCTTGTTGTGCAGGAAGTGCTCCCACCAATAGCGCGGCACCACCTCGGGCACCACTACACTCACGAGATCCGCTTCTCCATGCGCTTCGATGCCGCTCACGTACTCCACGAGCGGGCGGAGCACGGAGCGATATGGCGATGGAAGCACGATGAGCTCCACGCCGATGTCCCACGCCATCCACTGCTCCCGGAGCGCTGCGGTCGCCTGCGGATCCACCTCCACGTAGACCGCGCGCACATCCTCGGAGATCGTTGTCGCGTAGACGAGTGCACCAGCTGTCGCCTTCGTGATCCCGCTCACGGGCACCACCACGGTGTGATGCAGGAACATGAGCGGTGCCTGGCCCGTGTACCGGATCTCCCGGGCAAAACGCTGGTAGTGCTCACGGATGGCGACGAGCAGCCAGATGATGAGTGGGATGATGATCGCGACGATCCACGCACCATGGATGAACTTGGTCACGATCTGCACCACGAAGACGAGCGCGGTCACGAGCGCACCGAGTCCGTTCAGGACGGCGCGGCGCCGCCATCCCGGCTCGCGAACGCGCAACCAGTGTCGGACCATCCCGGCCTGTGACAGCGTAAAGCAGATGAATACGCCGATCGCGTAGAGTGGAATCAGCGCCGAGGTGTCACCCTTGAACAGCCACACGAGGAGCATCGCCACGGCGGCGAGCGCGATGATGCCGTTCGAGAATGCGAGTCGATCGCCGCGTGCGGCGAGCTGTCGCGGCATGTAGCGGTCATTCGCGAGGATGCCGGCCAGGCGCGGAAAATCGGAGAACGCCGTATTGGCTGCGAGCACGAGCACGGCGAACGTCGCATACTGCAGCACGTAGTACGCCCATCCACCGCCGAAGATGTGATGCCCGAGCTGCGACAGCACGGTCTCCGATTGTGCGGGCATGACGCCGTACCGTTGCGCAAGGTAGCTGACGCCGACGAAGAAGACTGCGAGGATGGTCGCCATCCATCCGAGCGTGGTCGCGGCGTTTCTCGACGCGGGCTTCCGGAAGGCTGTCACGCCGTTCGAGATGGCTTCCGTCCCCGTCATCGCGACGCAACCTTCGGCGAACGCACGCAGAATGAGAAAGGCGAGCGCGAATCCGACCGGCGCAGCCGCGTGATGCCGCGCCGAGACGATGTCGACGCGCATGACACCAGTCGCGTGCGCCAGCGGATGGCCGAGCCACAGCCGCACCACCCCCACGCCGATAAGTGCGAGCATGGCCGCGATGAAGACGTAGGTCGGCGCACTGAACACCGCCCCGGATTGACGCACGCCGCGGAGATTGATGAGCATCAGCACGAGGATCGCACCGATGCACATCGCGACCGCCCACCGCTCGAGAATCGGGTAGGCCGAGGTAATGGCCGAGATCCCCGACGAGATGGAGACGGCGACGGTGAGGATGTAGTCCGTGAGGAGTGCGGCGGCAGCGAGCAGGCCTGCGCGGATGCCGAGGTTGTCCTTGGCGACGGTATACGATCCGCCGCCGGAGGGATACGCGAAGATCGTCTGGCGGTACGAGAGTGCGACGAGTACGAGGAGACCAACGATCACCGCGGAGATCGGGACGACATCGTGCAGTGCCGCGGTGCCGAGCACGGCGAGCACGAGGAGGATCTGCTCGGTAGCGTACGCGACCGACGAGATCGCATCGGACGAAAGCACGGCAAGTGCCGTGGTCTTGTTCAGCCGCTCGTGCTCGAGTCGCTCGGTGGCGAGCGGTTGTCCGACGAGCAGGCGTTTGAGGCGCATCAGGGTGGAAGCCA
>DASSOX010000123.1:0-24206 GCA_035700125.1 Gemmatimonadaceae bacterium | reverse complement strand
CTGGATTTTCCTCGGCTTCGGCAGCACCGCCTTCGGGATGTGCACCTGCAGCATGCCGTTCTCGAAACTGGCCAGGACCTTTTCGCTATCGACACCCTGCGGCAGCTGGAAGCGGCGCACGAACGACCCGTAGCTGCGTTCGAGGAGTTGATACTGCCCGTCCTCGCCCTCCTTCCGCTCGTCCGTCCTCTCACCCTGAATCGTCAGGATCCCGTCGACGGTGCTCACGTCGACGTTCTCCGGCGTGATCCCGGGGAGCTCGACTGAGAGGTTCAGCTCCGCATCCGTCTCATAGATGTCGACCGCCGGGATCCACTCGTTGCGCGCGGCCGGGCCGCGGAAGGTATCCTCGAACAGCCGGTCGATCTCCCGCCTCAGGCCGAACAGCGGGGCGGTCATGGTGGTCGTAGTTGCGTACATCATACTCCGCTCTCTTTCACGAGGGACCCTGCCTATGGCATCACCGGACAGTCGGGCCCCGACGGCTTCCAGCTCACTTGTCGTTGATGTAAGCTACCTCGGCTCCCCGCTGGTGTCAAGGTTTTGTCCAGGACAAAACCTTGATAATATCGGGGCGACCGGCTAACCTTCGACTCATGCCCAAGCGTGCGAGCCCCGTCCAGCACTGGCACCCCATGCGGGTCGTGACCCGACGCACCGGGCTGAGTGCCGACCTGCTCCGCGCATGGGAGAGGCGGTACGAAGTCGTGAAGCCGTCGCGATCCGATACGGGCCGCCGCCGCTACTCCGACGCCGACATCGAGCGGCTACGTCTGCTCTATCGCGCGACGCTGGGTGGCCGCAGCATCGGACAGGTAGCCGAGCTCCCCAACGAAGCGCTCGCGACTCTCGTGCGCCAGGACGCAGCGGCTGAAAGCGAGATGGAGCGAGCGAGCGAGGCGTCGCCGCCGTCGGGGCTCGATGGGCAGCCCACAGCGGATGACTTTCTCGGCGAGTGTCTTCGCGCGGCAGAGCGGCTCGACTCCAGGGCGCTCGACGCCTCGCTTCGACGCGCCGCGCTCGTGCTCCCCCTCGCGACGTTTCTCGACGCGCTCGCCGCTCCGCTCCTGGAGCGCGTGGGCACGCGCTGGCGTGAGGGAACGCTGCGCCCCGTGCACGAGCACATCGTTTCGGCCGCCCTGCGGCGGATACTCGAAAGCGTGATCGAGAGCACGAGCTCACCTCTGGCGAAGGCGAAGCTGGTGGTCGGCACACCAGCCGGGCAGGGCCACGAATTCGGCGCCCTGCTCGCCGCGGCGACCGCGGCGGCCGCGGGATGGTGCGTGACCTACCTGGGCGCGGACCTGCCTGCCGAGGACATTGCCGAGGCGGCAACCAGGACGCGCGCACGAGCAGTAGCGCTCAGCATCGTCCATCCCAGGGTGGACCCGGCACTCGAAGATGAGCTTCGCCGCCTGCGGACCGCGTTGCCGAAAAACATCGCTCTGGTAGTAGGCGGCGCCGCATCATCGGCCTACGGTACGCCGCTCGACGAGATCGGTGCCATCCGGGTCGAGGATCTCGCGCATTTCAGGACGCACCTGAGAGCGCTCCGCCACGCCAGGCGGCGCGGGCACCGAGCCGCCGCCTGACCCTCGCCGATCCACAGAACAGCGTACGATCGTGAGGCCGACCTGCGCCGGTCATCGACCGTCCCGCAGGCGGAGCAAGTCTAGGCGACTCTGGATGCGGCGCGCTACCGGAGTGTCGAGCTCCGTACCTTCACGGATGCGCTGCAGCTCGGCGTGCTCGATATCGAACAGGCACCCAAGGAGGTGGTGCGCTCCCTCGTGCAGCTGCGCCTCGAGCGCCTGCGCCGCAGCGTCCGAGAGCCGTGCCTCGCGACGGCGCTCCAAGTGCTCGATGCGTTCCGCATAGAAGCCACGTACGCGCTCCACGACTTCCGGCGAGGATCGCGTCTCACCGGCAATTGCGTCGAGGCGTCCGAGCGCCGCACGGGCCATGCGCAACTCCGCCGAGAGCTCCTGGTCCTGCACCCGGCCGGCGACCGCACCGACACCGAGCCGGCGGATCACGACAGGTAGTGTCAATCCCTGCCCGACGAGTGTAACCAGAACGACGAGGAAGGTGACGAACACGATCAGGTCTCTTCCCGGGAACGGTCGGCCATCGACCGTCATGTGCGGCAGCGAGAGCGCCAGGGCGAGCGAGACGACGCCGCGCATCCCCGCCCAACTCAGCACGACGAGGACCGGCGTCCGCGGTCTCGGCGAGGGCACGGCCTCGGAGAGTACGCGCTGTACGCTGTGCGATAGCCATGCCGTGCCGAATACCCAGGCCAGGCGGACGAGGATCACCGTCAGGCACACCGCGGCGGCCGTGAGCACGCCGGAGCGTCGATCGTGAAGCCCCTGCACCGCTGGTCGCAGCTGCAATCCCACGAGCACGAACGACAGCCCCGTCAGGAGGAAGTTGATCATATCCCAGAGCACCCGCCCCTGCAGCCGAGTAGCCGCCGCGGGGCCAAGCACGCTGAACCGGCTGAGATACACCGCGAGCGCCAGCACGGCGAGCACGCCGGATGCGTGCACCTGCTCCGCGGGGAGGAACGCGGCGAAGGGAAGCAGCAGCAGTACGGTGTTTTCCACGGCCGCGTCGCCGATGCGGTTCAACACGTGGTGCCCGATCCAGCCGACTGCCGCACCGATCGCGACCCCCGCCACTGCCGCGTACCCGACGCGCTCCGCCGCCAACACAGGCACGAACGCGGCACCGGCTATGGCTACGCCACTTGCGACCTGAAACGCGACGAGCGCCGTTGCGTCGTTCACGAGCCCCTCACCTTCCAGGATCGCGACGAGCCGCCGTGGGAGGTGCAGCGTGTCGGCGATCGCCTTGGCCGCTACCGCGTCTGGCGGCGCGACGATGGCACCCAGAGTGAACGCCGCTGCCCACGAAAGCTCGGATGCCAACGCATGCGAGACCACCGCGACCGCAACCATGCTAGTCAGCACGAGACCGACCGCGAGCAACAGGATCGGACGCGCGTCCTGGCGGAGCTCGGCCCACGACGTGTCCTGGGCGGCCGCGAAGATCAGCGGCGGGAGAAACACGACTAGCACGAGCGACGGCGGGAGTGCGATCTGAGGGATGGTGGGCACGAGCGCGAGCGTGAGTCCACCAAGCGCGAAGATGATCGGGTCCGGCAGTCGCGCGCGCCGGCCGACGGCAGCGATGATCGCGATCGCGGCAAGGAGCCCGAGAGCCAACCCCATGTCAGGCAGTAGGACCGCCTCCGGCGAGTAGCGCGTGGCGCGCTTCACGGGCCGCGACACGCGGCAACGGGACCACGCGGGCGCGCCTCACGGCCAGCTGAAGATCGTCGATGGCGCCGCGCCCGCGCGCCCGCGCGCCACGTCGGCCGGCTCCCGCCAGAAGACTCGCGTCCAGACGCTGCTGAGCCGAAGCTCCCAGCGCGCGTGCGGGTCCGGGCTCACCGGGATGGCGAGATCCAACCGCCAGAGCCGCGGCGACTGCGGCGGCGAGGCCGCCAGCAACCCCACCCCGACCGCGACGACGGTACTGCTATTCACCCCGAAGGGCGCGTCACCCGCCCATACCCGGCCCGCATCGATGAAGCCCGCGAGCCCGAGCGCGCCATGTTTCGTGAGGTTGCCGATCGACCAGCGATCCTCGAGGCGGGCGACGCTCCGGACCGCGCCCGCGACGTGCGAAGCGTGGTAGCCGCGCACACCGCCTCGCCGGTCACCGAGCATGAGTTGGAAGGGGACCCGCGTCCGCCACCCGCCGCCGAATTCGACGCTGCTGATGAGCACGTGCGCGACGGCGGGCTTGACGTACCAGGCCAGGCGCCCGCTGCCAACCATGGCATCCCAGCGGTTCGTGCGCCGGTCCCTGCGCGCTTCGCCTTCCACACGCAATGCGGCGAAGGAGGTGGTAGAACCGCGCCCCGCGTAGAAGTCCGCGGAGACGAAGATGTCATCGTCGGTGGCGCCGAATCGGGGGATGCCCCGCCCCACCAGGGCGCCGAACTGCACGCCGGTGGCCACGTCCTGCACAGCCTCGAGTGCGTCGAACCCGCGCACCGGCATGAACGACAGCGCGCGCACACCCACCACGGCGTTCAGCCGCAGGTTGCGATACGCGGGGATCGGGCCGCCGAGCGCGGCGCGCGTGTCAACGACGAGTCCCGTGTCGGATACGATTACGGCGTGGTCCGCGGGTACCACGTCTTCATGGGTGAGCAGGGCGCCGACAAAGGCGCTGCGGCGTCCGAGGCCGAGCCGGCGAACACCTCCCAGGTCCAGGAATCTGCGTCGAACACCCAGTGAGACTGCATCGTCCTCCGGAGGAAGGAACGACACGTAGCGGTTGACATCACCGTACCCCACATGCCACGCGGCCCGCTGCAGATCGGTGAAGAAGGTGTGGCCGAGGGCGAGCGTCAGCGTGCTGCCGAGCGGCGCGCGCTCGGCCACCAGCGCCATCGTGTAAGGCCGGCCGAAAACCTGGTACGCGGTGCCGTACACGCCCACCCCGGTACGATACGCGAACCCCCGCTTCACGCTCGCCGCGAGGTACAGGCCCTGGCCGCCGACGTTGCCGTTGCCGAAACGGAGCGCAGACGGAAGCATGCCGTGAAAGCGCAGACCGAACACCGTGGGGATCTCGTCGACCGTCTCGACCTCCACGCGTACGCCGCCAACGCTGTCCGGCACGGCGCGCACGGTCGCATCGGCGAGGAAGGGCTGCAAGCGCAGGATGCGCTCCGATTCCGCCAGTTGTCGCTGCGTGCAGCGCTGCCCGACCTCGAGTAGCAGGAAGCGGTCGATCACTTCCGCCTTGGATGTGGTGTGGAGCAGACCCACTCCGCGCGCGAGCTTCCGCAGACGTCGGGGGATCGAGAGAAATGATGGATCGCGTGGCGTGATCTCGATTGCCGAGACGAGTTTGCCATCGCACGAGGCCATGGTACTCGTCGTCTGCTGCGCGGAAGCTTCCGCGCAGCAGACGACCAGAGCGAAGCCGAACGGGGCGAGTCCCCGCCGAACGCTTCCCCGAATCATGATCTCATGGCGCGACTCGACTCCCGGCTGGTGAAATGCGGACGGAGGAGCGCCGGCCCATGCTGGCCAGGTGGCGTCGAAGACGGCAGCGGTCACGGTACACTCCAGCGTTTGCCGAGTGTGCAAGAAACGATCTCATGTGGAATGCATCTGGTGGTGATCGACCGCGGGCGTGTTATTAGGACGGGGTGCGTGCCGGCGACTACGGCGTATTTCTTCTTCACGCCGATCTTGCGTCGATGACCTGTTCACCAACCGAGGAACGGCAGCCACGCGCTCCGAACTGCTAGCGCCTACACGGCACCAGCCACGCCAGCGCGTCTGCTTCCGGTGATCGCACGCGACCGTCGGCCACCAGAGCCAATGCCCTTCCACGCACGGTGTCCCCCGGCGTGCGCGGTGCGCGCGGAAAGCGGACACTCACGCCCGCAGGCCAGAAGCTCGGGTAGAGCATGAGCTGCAGGTCGTGCGCGGTCGAATCGCTGAACGCCCAGTCGCGCCCGCCAGGTGCGTGCGGAAGCGACGCGGCCGGGGGAAAGGGGGCATGGCCAGCCGCCTTCGCATCGAGCGGCGGCGACCATTCCCCGAACACGAAGCGGTAGCACTCGCCCGAACCGTTGTCTGGTCGGTCGGCCGACCCGGCATCGGACATGGTGTCTGGTGCAACGTTGGCGCTGCCGGTATCTGCGCGCGCGGCAGCGGATGTCGTGTCGCCGGAACCGGACGGCGACTGCGCAGCCGTGCCGGGCGTCGGCGCCGCGACGAGGACCACTGCAACGAAAAGAGTCACTGCAACAGCAGGGAAACGGGCCGGGCGATGTCCAGGTGATCTACGCGGGCAGCGGTTTCGGCACATCGATTCGTGGCGCGCGGAGCTGCAGCAAATTGTCGGCGATGGCCGCGATCTCCTCAGCTTCACGCCACGCGGTTTCGAGCTCCGCGAGCTCGCCCTCCATCGCGCGACGCTCCGAGTCTTCGTTGGCCGCCATCTCCAGCGCTAGACGGTCCACTAACGGAAGCTTGGGTAGCGCGGTGCGCGGCTCGCTGCCGATGGCACCGCGCCCCCAGAACGAACGGCTCGTGAGGTACAGCGCCAGCCGTTCGGCATTCGATGGGTGAGGCGGCATGACGTCGCCATCCGCGGCCGCATCGGGGATGCGTCCCCACGCCGTGCGGAGCGCGAGCACCGCGACGCGCGAGAAATAGCCGTCCGGATTTCCCGCGTCTTCCAGCTTCCGGAAGGCGCTCTGCACCTGCTCGCGCGGTGCTCCTACACCGTTTAGCGCGGCGAAGAGCTTTCCCGCCGTGCGGAGACCGGCGTCACCAACCAGCGTCGCGACCCCCGCGTCGTGAGGGACGACGATGCGCCAAGGCCCGCGCCGCTCGGGGCGCACGAGCTCCGCGTGCTCGAGGTGCGCCGCACGGATGAGCAGCGGCTCGCCCGACGCCATGGGAACCATGGCAAGTACGCGCTCGGGGAAGAGGTGAATCCGCATCCAGGTGAGCGCGTCGTAGCCGGGCGCGGGAAGTCCAAGGCGTCCAACCGCCCGAGCGACGTCGTGGCGCATTAGTCGTGACAGCCCGTCCGCCGCGCGCATTGCCGCGCGCCCGGGCGTAGTACGGAAGAAATGCCGGCGAAGGAGGCGGCCGTAGCGCCAGGTGGCGAGCTCCGGTCCTGGCGCGCGGCCTATGCGCACGAGCGTGAGGCCGTCGTCGACCTCCGCCAGGCCGATATTGTCGGTGGACACGCGAACCAGCGAGCCGTGGAAGTGCCGCTCGGCATCCTCGATGGCCTCCCAGCGATCCTCGAGTGGCGAGAGGTTCCACCGGCCGCAGCGCTGGCAGAGAACCCAGAGGCGCCCGCGCGCCGGGTCGAAGGCGAGGCGCGCACCCACCGGGAAGGTGGGCAGGAGCGAGTTCCGCCCGAGGTGGGCGTGACAGAAGAGACATGCTGCCCACATCGCGGGACCTCCTGGCACCTGCACCGTTACCGCCTGCAGCTGTGGGACGCTGCAGTGCATACGGAATGCTAGCGCGCGGCGCTGGACGCCGCGAGACGTGGGACTCGGGTGCCGTCCTGGCCCGATTGCAGCGAATGCATCAGGCCGAGTTCAGCCGATCTGGCGAGATCGGCAGGCGATCACACCGCGAACGGGACGCGGCTCAACGTCGTCGCACGAAGACGTCGATCAGATGCGTCGCTCCATCCTCTACGGTCAGCGAATCGCGGGTCACCGTCACCGGCGAGGGAGGATAGGGATCGTCGGAGCTCGAGGCGTAGAGAAGTTGAATCGCCCCTCCACCGTCGACACGCACGAAGCGGCCATCGATGGTGTCGATCGAGGTGACGAACCGCCCGTCGCTGCTGGCAACGAAGAGGCGCGTGGTGCCATCCGCGTCTATCACGTGCCAGGCGGAGTCCAGCCGCATCGACTCGCCGTAGGTGAATGGCACCAGCTCGGAGTCGAACATCGTCGCGTACCAGCGACCGGAAGCCGGGAGCCCGGCCCTGCTCCCGACTCCTCCCTCGATTCCTGTGGAGTCGCCGCCGCACGCAGCCAGAAAGACAGCGCAGCAGAGGAGGGTGGCCTCGACCGCGCGGCTCGCGGCCGAGGGACGGGGGCGAGATCGCACCGGGCGCGCACGGTGTATGGCCAACTGTAGAGGTCGCATGCCAGGGAATATGGTCACCGGGAGCGGTGCCGCAATGCCGCTGACGCCTCCGAGGGCGCCGCTCACGCTTCCCAGGGCGCTGCTGACGCCCTCGACGCGCTCGAAGCTGGCGATCTCGGGGGCAACGATGCAAGATTGTACCGCTGCCACGATCGACGGTCCTTCCCTGTTCCTCGCTTCTTCCACTCTGCTCCGCTGTGATTCGAACCGCTCCCTCGGACACCGAATTCGAGGCGCTGGAGGGTATCGCACGCACCCTCACGGCGTCAGGCTGGTATCGCGTAGCACGGCGATTCCTGCCGCGATCGCGTTATGCGGAGTACGACGGCGCCGCGACGAGGATGGCACTCTTCGTCGACGTCGAAACCACGGGTCTCGACCGCGCGTCCGATGCGATCATCGAGTTCGCCGCGGTGCCTTTCCGCTACGGCATCGAGAATGGAGAGGTCTACGAAGTGGGCGAGGGCCTGTCCTTCCTCGAGGATCCCGGCTGTCCGATTCCCGATGCCGTGAGCGAGCTGACGGGAATCACCGATGAGATGGTGCGCGGCAAGCGCATCGACGACGCGCGTGTCGAAGCGCTCCTCGAAGAGAGCTCGCTGATCATCGCGCACAATGCATCCTTCGACCGACCTTTCGTCGAGCGGCGACTCCCCGCCTTCGCGGCGAAGCCGTGGGCCTGCTCGTGCAAGGAAGTTCCGTGGCGCGAGCACGGCTGCTCCGGCACGAAGCTCGAATACATCCTGCTTACCATGGCCGGGGAATTCTTCGATGCCCACCGGGCGCTGGACGACTGCCGGGTAGGGATTCACGTGCTCGCGAGCCGCGGCCCCTCGGGCGCGCTCCCTTTCGCTCAGCTTCTGGAATCGGCGCGGCGCCCGACCTTTCGTGTCTGGACCGTGGGTAGCCCCTTCGAGTGCAAGGAGCGACTCAAGGCGAGCGGGTACCGCTGGAACGATGGTAACGACGGGCGGCCGAAGGCGTGGTACACTGACGTGACGAAATCTGATCTGGAGCGCGAGCTCTCGTGGCTGGAGGAGAACATCTACGACGGGTCTCCCGAAAGCTGCGTAGTTGCCCGGCTGACGGCGTTCGAGCGGTATTCGGTACGGGGGTGATGCGGACGAGAAGGCCCCGTGCGATATTCGTCGCACGGGGCCATCCAGTTGCCCCTCCTGGGCTCGAACCAGGACTCTCCTGATCCAGAGTCAGGCGTGTTGCCAGTTACACCAAGGGGCATTACTCGAATTGTGGTCCGCTTTGGGGCGGAGTCCGTTCAATTTACTTACCCCAAACCCCACGCTCAAGCCCATTCTCACGGAGCCTGCGCGCGCTGTCCTACTCAGGATGAAGCCAGGGACCCGGGAGCAGCGCCGCAGCGCTTCGCATCGCATAATAGAGGGAACGGCGGCGACCACCTCTCGCACCCCGGCGGCCGACCGCGTGCGCGCGTCCACCATCGACGGTGAGGACGACCGATGCATCGCCTGACTCTTGCCGTTCCCATGCTCCTCGCGGCGAGCCTCGCCGCTCCACGCTCGCCCGGGCTGCCGACCGCCGCCGCCAGCGCCGATCCGGCCGACACGTCCGCCCCAGCGATCACGGTGACGCTCCTCGGCACTGGCAGGCCGATCCCCGCCATGGATCGCTTCGGCGCGGGAACGCTCGTGCAGGCCGGGCCGGTCACCCTGCTATTCGATTGCGGCCGCGGCATCACGCAGCGGCTCTGGCAGCGACACATCCCTCTCTCCGATGTGTCCGTGCTCTTTCTCACACACCTCCATTCCGATCATGTGGTGGGTATTCCGGACCTCTGGCTGACGGGCTGGCTCGCTGGTCCGTTCGGGCATCGTACCGCGCCCTTCCAGGTGCGCGGGCCCGCGGGTACGCGGGAGATGATGTCGTACCTCGAGAAGGCGTACGCCGCCGACCTCCGGATCCGCAGCGGCGACGAGGAGCTTCCCCTCGCCGCTGCCGCTATCCACGCCGAGGACATTTCCGAGGGCGTTGTCTATCGCGACCACGGCGTGACCGTTACCGCCTTCGATGTGGACCATGGTCGGCTCATCAAGCCGGCGTTCGGCTACCGCATCGATTACGGCGGACGGTCGGTGGTGATCTCCGGCGATACGCGCTTCAGCGAGAATCTCATCCGGCACGCGCAGGGCGCCGACCTCGTGGTCCACGAGGTGGCGCTCGCTCGCGATGACCTGCTCGCCCGGTCGGCAGCCGCGCGACGAATCATCGCTCACCACACGACGCCGGACGACGCGGGGAGAGTGTTCGCCCGCGTCAAGCCGAAGCTCGCCACGTACACCCACATCGTACTTCTGGCGCTCGACTCCATCTCCCCGCCACCGACCGTGCAGGACGTGGTCAACCGAACGCGCACTACTTACGACGGTCCGCTCGTGGCCGGCGAGGACCTCATGACGATCGAGGTGGGAGACTCGGTGACCGTGCACCGTCCCGACCCCGGTGCGCTGCGCCGCTGAAGCGCACGCTCACCCTTCCCGCAACGCTTCCATCGGCTGGACCTCGGCCGCCCGCCGCGCGGGGATCCAGCTCGCCAGGAGCACGGCGGCTACCAGCACTGCCACCATGCCACCGAAGGTCAGCGGGTCCGACGGCGTCACGTCGTACAGCATCGAACGCATGAGCCGCGTGGCGGCGAGCGCGCCTGCGAGACCCACCGCGAGCCCCGCGAGCGCGATGCCGAGGCCCTGCCTCACCACCAGCCGCACCACGCTCGCGGGACTCGCGCCGAGTGCCACTCGGAGACCGATTTCCTTCGTGCGCTGCCCGGCAGCGAACGATATCACCCCATACACCCCTATCGCCGCGAGCACGAGCGCCATCGCAGCGAAGATCGCAAGGAGCATCGCGCTGAACCTCGCGTAGGCGCTCGCGTCGGCAACGCGCGAGGAGAGCGTGCGCACGTCGTACACCGGCGCATCGGGTGCGACCGCTCGGAGCACGCGGCGGGCAGCCGGCGCGATCGAAAGCGGATCGCCCGAGGCGCGCAGATAGACCATCATCCTCCCGCGCGGCGACTGGTAATACGAGAGGTATACGTCGGGCACGGCAGAGGAGTCGATGGTCCCGTAGCGAACGTCGCCCACCACTCCTGCCACGTACGCCGTGTCGTCCCAGAAGCCGCCCTGCCCCACGCTCACGGGACGTCCTATCGGATCCTCTCCGGGGAAGTAGCGCTTCGCAGCGGACTCGCTCACCAGCACCACCTTGCGACTGCCGAGCCGATCCCCGGTCCCGAAGAGCCGCCCGCTGAGAAGCGGGACATGCAGCGTGGAGAACCAGTCGGGAGTCACCCAGTGAACGCCGACTTCCGGCGCGCTCTCGGGATCCGCCGGAGGACGGTCGCGCCGCATGAGCACAGTGCCGTTGCAGCCGCCGTTTAGCGGCGGGCAATCGCCGAGCGCGACGCCGGTGACGCCCGGGAGAGCAGCGAGCCGCTGGAGCATGAGGTCGTAGAATCCCGGGAGTGAATCGCGCCCCAGCGATTCACCGGTGTTCAGTCGCAGCGTGAGCACATGCTCCGCATCGAAGCCCGGGCGCACGCCGAGCAGCTTCCCCAGGCTGCGGAGCATGAGCCCCGACCCCGCGAGCAGTACCAGCGCGAGCGCAATCTCGGAGGCCGCGAGCACGTTGCGGCTCGCGAGTCCGCCGACGCCGCGTCGCCGCGAGCGCGTGCTGTCTGCCCTGAGAGCATCGGTGAGCGATGGATGCGTCGCCTGCAACGCCGGGACGAGACCGAAGACGATCCCCGTGGCCAGTGCGAGGAAAGCGGTGAACACGAACGCGCTCGCGTCCAGCCGAATGGAGTCGAAGCTCACCGCCCCGAGCCCTCCGAGACGCTGAACGCCGAGCGTGGTGGTTGGATCGAGAGCGGACAGCAGCTTCACTCCCCACCACGCTACGAACATGCTCACGATGCCGCCCGCCGCCGACAGCAGCACGCTCTCGGTCAGGAGCTGACGGACGAGGCGACGCCGCCCGGCGCCGACGGCGAGCCGCACGGCGATCTCGCGGCTGCGCCCCGCCGCGCGCACGAGGAAGAGATTCGCGACGTTGGCGCACGCTATGAGCAGCACCAGACCCACGGCGCCGAAGAGTATGAGAAGCGAGCGGCGTACGATGGGATCCACCCGAGTGGCGTCGAGCGTGCGCGCGGTGGCGCCCCAATGCTCGGTGCCGTTCGTGCGTGCGGGATACGTTTCATCGACCAGCCTGCCGACCACCGCTGTCCCCTCCGTCGCTCGCTCGGGCGAGACGCCGGGGGCGAGACGCGCGACCATCGAGAACGAATGCGACCACGCCTCCCGGGATGCCTCCACCGGCAACGAGGCGAGCGGCACCCAGAGCTCCGCACGCCCGGTAAGCCCGCGAAAGCCCGGAGGGAGCACGCCGATGATGGTGTACGGATCGCCATCCAGGTTCAGCGTCCGCCCGAGCACCGATGGGTCGGCGTTGAAGCGCCGCGTCCAGTATGCATCCGAAAGCATCACCACGCGCGCCGCCCCGAGCTGCTCGTCTTCATCGGCCGTGAAGTTGCGACCGAGAATCGGCTGAATCCCGAGCGTCGGGAGATAGCGCGAGTCGGCGTACTCGCCATCGTCGCGCTCCGCCCCGCCGTCGCGCACGGTGAACTGATAGTCGGTGTAGAGGGAGACGCTGCCGTATACCTTCTGCGCATCGCGGAAGACGTTGGCCTTGGGGATGGACCAGACCATGTCGTCCCGCGCGGGCCTGTCGCCCGAGGCAGGAAGGGTGAGACTCACCTGCATCAGCCGATCCGGATCGGCGTATGGAAGGGGGCGGAGCAGCAGCGCGTTCACCGCGCTGAAGATCGCGGTATTGGCGCCTATCCCGATCGCCAGCGTAAGTACGGCGACCGCCGTGAACGCCGGCGAGCGACGGAAGCTGCGCATCGCGAAGCGCACATCCTGTGCTGCGACGTCGAAGAACCCGAGTCCGGCCATCTCGCGCGCCTCCTCCTCCAGGTTGGTCATGTTGCCGAGCCGGCGTCGCGCGGCACGATATGCTTCGACGCCGGTCATCGCGCCGCGCGATGCATTCTCGCGCTGCATCGCCGCGAGCTGGAGATGGAACTCCAGCTCCTCCCTCAGCTCACGAGCGTGGCTCCGCGGGTGCACGAGCACGCTCAGCCGATAGCGGAGAGCATCGATGAATGACACGAGGACTGCGCCTCAGGCGCCCTCCATCACACGGTGGATGGCGAGGAGAACCCGGTCGAAACTCGAGATCTCCTGGCCGAGCTGCCTGCGTCCCGATGCGGTGATCGTGTAGTAGCGTGCTCGGCGCCCCGTGGGCGACTCGCTCCAGCGCGAGGTGACCCACCCCTTCTTCTGCAACCGCTGCAGCGCCGGGTAGAGCGAGCCCTGCTCCACCGTGAGAACATTGTCCGACAGCTCGTGGATCTGCTGCGCGATCGCGTAGCCGTGCAGCGGTTGCACGGTGAGAGTCTTGAGGATCAACATGTCGAGCGTCCCCTTGAGGAGCTCGCTCCTTTCCTGATTTCCGGCTCCGCCCACTCTCACTCTCCCACGCCGCCGCGCTCGTACGAGTAGAATTCCTACCTATCATATGTAGGAGTCCTACATATAAGGCGCGAGGCCGTCCCTGTCAACACGACGGATCGCCGCCAGGATGCACGAAGGCCCGGTACCGTACGGTACCGGGCCCGGGACGGTTTCGGGAACGCGACGGGCTACACGTGCGTCGCGCGGTCGCCGATGCGTCCCTCAGGGACCATGGCGCGCTACCGGACGACCCACAATGATGGTGATGTTGTCCGACCCGCCGGCGTCCAGGGCATCCTGCAGCAACGCCTCGCACACCTGCCGCGCCGATGTCATCTCGGCAAGCCGCTCGGCTATGCGCTCGTCGGGGACGTGCTTGGTGAGACCGTCGCTGCACAGGAGATGTGTCTCATCCCAGTCGTTCGCGATGCGCGTAACCACCGGCAGCGTCTGCGAGCCGCCGATCGCACTCGAGAGAACGTGCGCCCAGCGCGAGGAGAACGCGACCGACCGCGACATCACGCCCTGATCCACGAGATCCTGCGCCATGGTCTGGTCGCGCGTCACCTGCGTGAGCACGCCCTGCCGGTACAGGTAGTAGCGCGAGTCGCCTACCTGCAGGAGGTACACCCAGGGCCACACTCCCATCCAGAGCGTGAGCGTGGTGGCCATCCCGCGGAAGTCCGGATCAGTGCTCGCACGCTCGAGCACACGCTGGTGCGTGCGCATCGCCGCATCCTGGAGCAGGTCCATGAAGTGCTCGTCGTGCGGATCCGACTGGTAGTAGCAACTGGTACTGTGCGCGAGGTACTGGGTCACTTCCTCCAGCGCGATCCGGCTCGCTTCCTCGCCCGCGAGTTGGCCGCCGACACCGTCTGCAACCATCGCGAGAAATCCTATCCGCTCGTTGCACGCACGGAACTGCTCGGCCGCCGGGAGCGAAGTGGATCTGATTTCGAGCTGCTTGTGCAGCGAGCCGAGCAGGAAGTGATCCTCGTTGGTCTTTCGGAGCTTGCCTGGGTGGGTGAGACCCCAGACGTCTATTTCGTCGTCGAGCGGTTTGCGCGGCCCCGCAGCTGTATCGGTAGTGACCGCCGCCATATCAGGTAGTGTGCTCACGCTGCCCTCACGCACGCGATGACTGTCGCCCGCACAAACTACGCAATTGCTTCGTGCGCGGCCAGCACTCTCACACGCGCTGGCGCCCCATCCGCTCGCTGACCCAGGGGATGTTCACCCGGTTGCGTCTGGCGAGAAGGCCGCCGCGAAGGACACGCGGTTCTTCGACGGTGACGAACGCCTTGGAGTCCCAGGTATCGACGATCTTCACGACCTCGTCGAGGTGCTGCCGTTGCACCACGGAGTGCACTATCTCCACGCCCCCATCGCGACCGTAGCCGGGGACCTCGGTGGCGCCGTAGCCGCGCTCGCGCAGCGCCTCGGCGATCTCCACCCCGCCATGCTGCGACACGATCCTCACCTGCGAAAGACCGTAGGCCAACAGCCGCTCGATGGTCATCCCAACCATGGTGCCGGTGGCGAAGCCGGCCGCATAGCCGAGGATGTGGTACCAGCTGTTGAGGTACTTGATGGCGTTTCCCACAGCCACGATCCAGATGAGCGCCTGGATGAAGCCCAGACTAGCGGCGACCAGACGGTTCCCGCGCACCACGGCGAGCACGCGCGCCGTGTCGAACGACACGTCGATGATGCGCAGGCCGAAGATGATGAACGGGCCCCAGGGGAGGGCGAAGAGCTCGGTAAGTTGTGGTGACATACGCGGCGTTCGGTGAGCTTCTGGCCGCCGCTGATAGCGCGGCCGCGAGCCGAATCATAACACCGGAAAGAAAAAACGCCGCGGGTGTCCGCGGCGCTCTGGCCCATCTTTCTGCTCTTTCCGATTACGCTGCTGCTACGCGGGTGTCCCCACGCGCACCGTCCATTGGAACTCTACGTCCTACCGAACGGCGGCGGGCAAATCCCGAAGCAGAGCGGTAGCAACCCTCATCATTGGAACTCTGCGTCCTACCGAGTGAGGGCGCACCCGCAAGTAAATTCGGCTTCAGACCATATGGCAGTCTGCATGCCATGGAGCTGAGGGGGATCGAACCCCTGACCTCTGCAGTGCGATTGCAGCGCTCTCCCAGCTGAGCTACAGCCCCGACAAGCACTTACGACGTTCGAGCACCAGGATGATGTGCAACGACTGCCGCATTTGCGCCGCCTGCTGAAAGGCCCCGCGTATGGCGGGGCCGCAACAAGCTGTCGAAGATTAGCCGCTTCACTGATTTGCGTCAAGCTGGCTCGGCTGCCTTCCGCGCTTATGACGCTTCACGAAATCCAGAGGTAACGAGTACACGATATCCTCTTCGGCGTCACCGAGTGCGTGAGGAAGCGTGAGCCGGAAAGTACTCCCCTCGCCCAGCGTGGATTCGGCGACGAGCATCCCGCCCAGCGCCGCGCTCAATCCGCGCGCGATCGAAAGACCGAGCCCCGTTCCGTCGCCGTCGCTCCGCTCCCTGACGAATTCGTTGAAAATTCGGTCCAGCTCGTCGGGAGCGATCCCGGCGCCGTGGTCACTCACCTCGATGTACGCGCCGTCCGCGCCGGCGTCACCGCTCGATCGCACCCGGCCGCTGCGGATCGTGATAGGCCCGCTCCCTCCGTACTTGATGGCGTTCGTGAGGAGGTGCAGGAGAATCTTGCGGATGCGCCGCGGGTCGGAGACGATCTGCGGAGTCCCCGATTCTGTCTCGTGGCGCAGCTCGAGCCCGCGCTCGTCCGCCAGCGGCTGCACCGAGTCGAGCAGCTCTTCCACCAGCTCGTCCACATCCACCGGCTTGGCATGCAGGTCGAGCCGTCCCTCCTCGATCCGCGCCAGGTCGAGCAGGTCGTTCACCAACTCCTGGAGGTGGCCCGCGGCGCGCAACGACCGGCGCAGGATCTTGGACTGCGCCGGTGACAGCTCGCCGTAGATGCCATCGAGGAGGAGCTCGCTGTAGCCGACGATCGCGTTGACCGGCGTCCGCAATTCATGACTCATCGAGCCGTAGAAGCGGTGGCGGGTCTCGAGCGCCGTCTTGAGCTCGCCGGCGCGTCTGGCCGCCTCGTTCGCACGCTCGACGAGCTCCACGCGCTGGGCCTCGAGCTCGGCGGCGATGCGCTCGCGCTCGCGGCGGCGCCCGGTGAGGTCGTGCACCAGTACCGCCACCTCGGCTCCCCGCGGACCGGCCAACGGCCAGACTATCACGTCGGCCTCCGATGCCTCGGTGCCGGGATTGCCGAAGCAGAGCCCCGCGCTCGACCTCGCCTTCACCCCGCGGCGGAGCAGCGCATCCACGGCATCGGGCTCGTCACCCCAGAAGATCGCCTGCATCGGTGTCCCAACCAGCGCCTGATCCGCACGCGCCAGCACCCGATTGGCCCCCTCGTTGGCGGACACTATCAGTCCACGGCTGTCCACCGCCAACAACGGCTCTTCCAGCGTTCTGGAAAGAATCGAGAAAGTTCCTGCCCGTGCCATGACTACGACTCCCGAAGTTGCCCCTCCTGCGAGGTCAACAATGCAGGTGCCGCGCCACGGTCACCGCCACAGCGAGCTTGCTCGCGCCGCGGCGGACGGATAGCATGCCGGTCATGTTCAGCGAAACCCGGGCGGGCGACGTTCTCGCTGCCGCCAGACGCATCGCCGGAGTGGCTCGTCGAACCCCGTTGCGGCAATCTTCGGCCCTCGGGGCCGTTGCTGGCTGCGATGTGTTCCTCAAGCTCGAGTCCGAGCAGATCACCGGTTCCTTCAAGCTGCGCGGCGCCTTCAACCTGATCTCCTCGCTCCCCGAGGAGGCGCGTGAGCGCGGGGTCGTTGCCTCCTCCGCGGGGAACCACGGGTTGGGCGTTGCGTGGGCCTCGCACCACTTCGGAATCCCTGCCACGATCTTCGTTCCCGAGACGGCCCCGCGCGTGAAGCGCGAGGGGATAGCGGCGCTCGGCGCCGTGGTAGACGCTGAATCGCCCAACTACGACGTGGCGATGGAGCGGGCGATCGCCTTCGCGGCGGAACGTGGTGCGACCTTCGTCCATCCGTGCACCGGCCGAGCGCTGCTCGCGGGTCAGGGTACGGTGGCAGCGGAGATCCTCGAAGAGCTTCCCGAGCTCCGTACGCTCATAGTCCCGGTGGGTGGCGGAGGCCTCCTCGGTGGGTGCGGAGCGCTCCTCCGCAATGTGGCGCCCGGAGTGAGGATCATCGGTGCGCAGAGCGAGAACACGGCAGCGATGGCGCGCTCGCTCGAGGCGAAGGAGGTGGTGCACATCCCGTCGGTCCCCACGCTCGCCGATGGTCTGGCGGGCGACATAGACGAGATAGCGTTCGACATCGGACTTCACGCGCTCGACAAGATACATACGGTGACGGAAGAAGCGATCGGCCGCGCGATCGCCTGGCTCGCGCGCGTGGAAAATCTCGTGGTGGAAGGCGCTGGCGCCGTTGGGGTGGCCGCGCTCCTCGAACGAGTCGTGAGCCAGCCGGACGGACCGGTAGCCGTGGTGGTGAGCGGCGGGAACATCGACAGCGAGCGACACGACACGCTGCTGGAACGGTGGTAGCGGGGAGCGGATCGCGCTCCGCGCTCGCTCATCGAATGCGATCAGCCGTGCGTGGTCGTCGCGCCGTCTTCGTAGGCCGCGCGTACGTAGCCGCGCAGCCCTGCCCAATCGCCGTAGCGCGCCCATAGATCCTGCGTCCAGCCGCGCTGGAGCTCCGGCTCTATCTCGGCGAAGCTGCGTCCGGCATAGTCGGGATTTCGCCGCGCCAGGTAGCCGAGCAGGTAGGCGTGTCGCACGCTGTCGTACGAGCGATCTGCCAGATGCTCGGGTGACGATTCGTAGTGCGTCTGATACCCCTGCTCCAGCTCGGGCGTGATTGCGCGGCTCGCATCGGCCACGCCCTTACCGCCCCACCAGCCACCCAGCACGCCGGCCAGCGCGCCGATGATGGTGCCGAGCGGCCCGAAGACGAAAGTCCCCGCGGCCGCACCTATCGCCGCGCCGCCGGCGGCCCCGCCGATGGCCGCGGCGGTGCTGTCGGACGCGCCGCCCACCTGTTCCGCGGGGGCACCGCCGTGCCGCACCCGCTCCGCCTCCTCGCGCGATGCGGTGGTGGCGGGATCGTTGGGCACCAGCTTCGTTTCGTGCTCGTCGCGCCGCTCCATCTCAGACCTCCGTATGACTCATGGGCTCCGGGGCCGTGTCGCAGCCTCCGGAGTCGCCGGTGATTCAGATTGCGCTGTCGTCGGAATGCAGGCGGTCGCGCGCCGCCTCGGTGGGAGTCATGGTGCGCGGCTCGCCACCCAGGCGCTCGTGCCGTTCGCGATGCACGTAGCCTTCGCGCACGAAGTCTTTGACCGTTGGCCACTCGCCGTACAGCGAGCAGAGATCGCGCGTCCACGCGCGCGAGAGCTCGGCGTCCACCTCGTCGAACGAGCGTCCCTCGTACTCGGGGTTGAGGCGGGCGAGCCGTCCGATGTGATACGCGGGCCGCGCCTGCTCGTAGCCGCGGTCTGCCAGTCGCTGCTCGCTGTTTTCGTAGTGGTCGCGCCAGGCGCGCTCCTCCTCCGCACTCACTCCGCTCGCCGCATCCACCACCGCGCGGCCAGTCCACCAGCCGCCCACCGCGCCGGCGATGGCGCCGATGGCCGTCCCCAGGGGGCCGGCCAGCGATCCGAGGGCCGCGCCCACCAGCCCTCCCGACGCGCCGCCCACACCCTCGCCCACCAGCTCCGTGCCGGTGGACGGCTCCTCCACCGGTGCCGCGTACGGCCCTCGCGCGCGGCGCTCCTCCGCCGTCTCGGGCCCGGGCTCGTCGCGCAGCTCGTCGAAAATGAGCGGTTCACCCTGGTACTCCGGCGATACCGGCCGCGCATGTCGCGCCTCTTCGCGGTATTCCTCCTCGTCGCGTCGTTCCTCCTCCCTGGCGCGCCGCTCGGCGTCGTTGCGTTGGGTGTCACGCTTGTCCATGCTGCCTCCTGGCTGGTCCGCTGTTTCGTGTCGAACTCTCAAAGTGAGCGCAAGAGTGAGACCCGCGAAGCGGCGGCGTGCGTATCGCCGACTTGACATCCAGCGCGTCTACGCCCCGATTCTCGCGCATGCCCTCTACCGTCCGGATCGGCACTCAGGGGTGGAACTACAACGCCTGGACTGGCCCGTTCTATCCCACGGGCACGCGCCCGGCGGACTACCTCTCCGTGTATGCGCGCGCCTTCGACACCGTGGAGGTGGATTCCACCTTCTACGCCATCCCGCCCGCGAAGACGGTGCGAGGCTGGGCCGAGCGTACGCCGGGGCACTTCGTGTTCGCGCTCAAGCTACCGAGGGAGATCACGCATGAGCGTCGTCTGCGCGACTCCGAAGACGTGGCGCGACTCTTCTTCGAGCGCGCGCGCGAGCTCGGCGCCAAGCTCGGGCCGATTCTCATTCAGCTCGCGCCGGACTTCGGCCCGTCCGAGCTTCCGGCACTCGCCGCTTTTCTCCCCACGCTCCCGCGCGACCTCAAGCTGGCCGTGGAGTTCCGCGATCGCGGCTGGATCCACGAGGGAGTGCTCGCGCTGCTGGCGGAGCACGGCGTGGCGCTGGCGCTGAGCGACGCGCGCTGGATCCCACGCCGCACGGTTCTCGCGCTCGCCGAGAAGCCCACGGCGGACTTCACGTACATCCGCTGGATGGGACCCAATCGCGACATCGTGGACTACTCGCGCGTGCAGCGCGATCGCACGAGCGAGTTGGAGCGGTGGGCGAAGGCGATCGCCGCGATGACGCGGAGCATGTCGGCCGTATACGGCTACGTGAACAATCACTTCGCGGGCCACAGCCCCGCTTCGGCGCGGCAGCTCCAGCGGCTCAT
Source organism: Gemmatimonadaceae bacterium (assembly GCA_035700125.1). Lineage (GTDB taxonomy): Bacteria > Gemmatimonadota > Gemmatimonadetes > Gemmatimonadales > Gemmatimonadaceae > JADGGM01. The sequence continues at coordinate 4,032 of DASSOX010000123.1, read as the reverse complement.
CGGGCAGCGCCCGGTGGAACCGGAGGAGCTGGGGGAGCAGATGAACCTGTTCTGAGTGGTAGTTTACAGTCATGTCTCGCAGTGCAATCATCGCCGCCATCATCGCACTCGCCATGGCGGCACTCTTCGCGCGCCTGGGGTTGTGGCAGGTGCACCGGCTGCACGAGCGCCGCGCATTGAACGCGGAGCTGGTGAGCCGTATGAGTCTTCCGCCCACCACGGTAGCCGATCTTCCGGCTGACACCGCGCTCGCAGCGTACCGGCTGGTGAAGGTCACCGGCCGCTACGACTACGACCACCAGATCATCCTCACTGCTCGCGCGCGCGAAGGCGCGCCCGGCGTGTACATCGTGACGCCGCTGATCCCCGACTCCCGCGGCACGGCCGTACTGGTGAACCGCGGCTTCGTGTACTCGCCCGATGCGGCCACGATCTCCATCCCTACCTGGAATGAACCGGAGCACGCAACGGTCGAGGGTTTCGTGAGGCCGGTTCCGGTGCGCGAGCCGAACGATCCGCGCGCGCAGGACAACCCGATGGCGTGGCGCGAGCTCGATTCCGCGCGAATCGCCGAGACGATCCCGTATCCCGTCGCTCGCATGTACGTGGTGAATCTCACACCCGGTGAGCGCTCGCTCGGCGCGCCGACGCGGCTCAGCGCACCGTCGCTGGATGAGGGGCCGCACAAGAGCTACGCGATCCAGTGGTTCAGCTTCGCCGCTATAGCGCTGTACGGAGTTGGCTATCTGGTGTGGCTCGAGAAGACAAAGAAGCGCGCGGTCACCGTCTAGTCTGGGAAGGAAGGCGGCACGAAAGTATCTTTCATGAGCACGACATACTGGCGCGCCTACAGGGTAAGCCAATGGTGCGACAGGTGTCCAACCAGGAATGGAGACCCATGGCACAGCCGACGCACGACCTGGCCTCCGAGAAGGAAGCGCGCGATGTCGCCGAAGCCGCACGCGAAAGCGAGTGGGCCCAGCCGAGCTTTCTCAGGGAATTGTTCCTCGGCCGCTTCCGTCTCGACCTGATCCATCCGCATCCGGTAGATGATCCGGAAGAAGAAGCGCGCGCGAAGCCTTTCATGGACGCGCTGCGGGAGATCATGGAGCGAGTGGACTCCGACGCCATAGATCGCGAGGGGAACGTTCCCGAAGAGCTGGTGCAGGAGCTGCGCGACATCGGCGCGTTCGGAATCAAGATCCCGCGCGAGTACGGCGGCCTCGGTCTCTCGCAGACCAGCTACATCAGAGCGATGGGGATGGTGACGTCGAAGGACGGATCGCTCACCGCGCTGCTTTCGGCGCACCAGTCCATCGGGCTCCCGCAGCCGCTCAAGCTCTTCGGCACCGAGGAGCAGAAGAAGAAGTACTTCCCTCGTCTGGCAAAGGGAGCGATATCGGCCTTTGCGCTCACCGAGGTGGATGCGGGGAGCGACCCGGCGAATCTCCAGACAACGGCCACGCCCAGCGAGGATGGCAAGTACTTCATCCTGAACGGGAAGAAGCTCTGGACTACCAACGGGACGCGCGCGGAGCTGATCCTGGTGATGGCCCGCACGCCCGACGCGATCGTGAACGGGAAGCCGAAGAAGCAGATCACGGCTTTCATCGTCGAGACCGACTGGCCCGGCGTGGAGATCGACCATCGCTGCCACTTCATGGGGCTCAAGGCGATCGAGAACGGCGTGCTGAGTTTCCACGATGTGAAGGTCCCGCGCGAGAACATAGTCTGGGGTGAGGGAAAGGGGCTCAAGCTCGCGCTCATCACTCTGAACACGGGCCGGCTCACTCTTCCGGCGAGCGCCGCGTACGCGGCCAAGCAGATGGTGCGCGTATCGCGTGAATGGTCGAACGAGCGCGTTCAGTGGGGGAAGCCTATCGGGAAGCACGAGGCGGTGGCGCAGAAGCTGGCGCACATGGCCGCGCACGCGTTCGCGATGGAGGCGATCGCCGAGCTGGCGAGCGCGATGGCCGATCGCGGCGGCTACGACATACGCCTCGAGGCGGCGATCGCGAAGATGTGGAACACAGAGGCCGGCTGGCGGATAGTCGACGACACGCTGCAGATCCGCGGCGGCCGGGGCTACGAGACCGCCGACTCGCTCCGCGCGCGCGGCGAGCGGCCCATCCCGGTGGAGCGCGCGATGCGCGACTTCCGCATCAACCTGATCTTCGAAGGCTCGTCGGAGATCATGCGCCTCTTCATCGCGCGCGAGGCGGTGGACTGGCATTTCCGCACGGCCTTCGACGTGGTCAATCCCGAGGCTTCGCGCAAGGAGCGCCTCGCCGCGCTGGCGCGCTCGGCGAAGTTCTACCCGAAGTGGTACACCACCCGCTGGATCGGCGGTTTCAACAGCTACTCCGAGTTCGGCCGCCTCGCACCGCACCTTCGCTACGTCGAGCGCACCACGCGCAAGCTCGGCCGCGCGATCTTCCACGCCATGGTGCGCCTCGGCCCCAGGCTCGAGCAACGGCAGATGGTGCTCTTCCGCGCCGTGGACATCGGCGCCGAGCTGTTTGCGATGTCGGCAGCGTGCTCGCGCGCCCAGATGCTCGCGAGCCGCGGCAACTCCAACGCCCTGGAGCTCGCCGACGTCTTCTGCCGCGAGTCGCGCCTCCGCATCGCCGACCACTTCCGCAACCTCTTCGGCCCCAACGACGCCTCGCTGTACCGGCTATCCCAGGGTGTCCTGAAGGGCGATTACGAGTGGCTGGAGGAGGGGATAGTGAGAATGGAGGGGGGTGGGGGTGGGTCGGATGAAGGGAGTGGTGAGCAGGAGACAGGAAGCAGGAGACAGGAGACAGTGAACTACTAGGGTTCAGGAGGCAGGGTTCAGGGTTCAGGAACTGCTTCCGCCACGACCGTCATTCCCGCGTAAGCGGAAATCCATTTTGCCCGGCCGAACATGGGTCGCTGCTTTCGTGGGGATGACAGTTGTGTAGGTAGTTCCTGAACCCTGCCCCCTGAACCCTTTGTAGTACCCGCCCAGTCTCCTGCTTTCTCTTTCCCGACTCCCCTCGCCCTCAGGCCTCCGCCACCGCGTGCTCGCGGGCGGTGAAGCCGAAGTAGCCCATCGCGATGCCGATTATGGCATCGAGCCAGATATTGTTGCCGCCAACGGGGAAGAGGCCGAGGAATGCCGGCGTGATGATGCCCCAGATGGCGATGATCAAGTAGACCACTGCGGTGATGCGGGCGAAGTTGCGCGCGCTGTGGTGCCACTGCGACGAGGCCAGTCCGAACACACCCCACGTCAGGTGCAGCACGCTGAGGACGATGTTGACGGGCCAGATGCCGAAGATACTGGCGTCAGCGCTGGGATCCGGCGACAACCCGCCCGGCGAGATGAGGAAGCCGATCAGGCCGAGGGCGATCAGGACCCAGCCGCAGATGAAGGAAGCGCGTTGAACGGTCGATGTCATGGCAGTAGCTCCGCGTGAAATTTCGCGCGGCCCCGCCCGCGCCGCCCGCTGCGGTCCGCGCCCTACCCTAGGAGTGCGGCATTTCCCGCGCCAGAACGACCATGGTTCCCGAGCCTTCGCAGTTCACCCCCCCAACCCTACGATCCGCTGGGCGAAGGCGAAGTAGATGACGACGCCGGCGACATCCACGAACGAGGCGACGAAGGGGGAGGAGGCGATCGCGGGGTCCACGCGAAGGCGGGTGAAGATGAGGGGGAGCATGGCGCCCACGATGGTGCCGGTCAGCACGACGGCGAGGAGTGTGAGGGAGACCACCCACGCCACGTCGTAGCCGCTGTTCCACATCATCGCGCGCACGAAGCCGATGCCGCCAAGGAAGGCGCCAAGCATCAGGCCCTGGCCCAGCTCCCGAGCGAATACGCGCAATGTGTCGCGCAGCCGCACGTCACCAACGGCGAGAGCGCGGGTGATCAGTGTAGCCGACTGGGAACCAGAGTTGCCACCGGAGCTGATGACGAGCGGGACGTAGAACATCAGCGTCACCGATGCTTCGAGCATGGCCGAGTGGTGACGGAGCACGTAGCCCGTGAAGATCTCCTCGACGAAA
>DASSOX010000122.1:0-6797 GCA_035700125.1 Gemmatimonadaceae bacterium | reverse complement strand
GCGGCGCAGGAAGAGCAGTCCGGAAAGCCCGATGACCGCGGCCAACACGAAGAGGAGCGAGAAGCCGCCCGGCCCGCTCTGAGCCGAGCGCCAGCGATCGAGACCGAACGCCGCCAGCAGCGCCACTCCCTGACCCACCAGTCCGGTCACGCGACTGCGCTCTCCGAGGAATGCACCGCGCACGCTGGCCGGGATGAGCTCCGCCATCCATGTGAGGAACGCGAGATCGAAGATGGACCCCGCGAACGACGAGAGCCCGACGACGATGACGAGCGCCCATGCCTGCCCGATGTTGGACGGCAATACGAACGGGATCATCGCCGCCGCGACGAACAGGATGCGCGAGATCACCGCGCTGCGCATGGCCAGCGAGCGCCAGTGGCCGGCGCGCTCGATGTGCCACGACGTGTAGAGCTGAGTGAGCTTGACGCCGAGCGGAAGCGCCGCGAGGAGACCGATGAGCGGAGCGTCGGCGTGCAGGGCGAGCGCGTAGCCGGTGAGGAAGACTCCACCGGTGAACTGCCCCATCACGGCCTGGAAGGAGCCGTAGATGTCGAGGCGGCGGCCGATGGCGGCGCGCGATTCCCGATGATCCTCGCTCCACACACCGCCGGCAGCCGGACTCACGCTGTCGGCAGTCTGGCGCTCGGTCATCTTCCGCGGTCGATCACTGCTCCACTACGCTCACGTTCGTCGCAGCGCGCGTCTCGCGGACGCGCGCCACCATGCGGCCGCTCAGGGCCACGACGTCTCCTTCATCGGTAATACCATGACCTCGGGGATCACGGTCTCGGCGGGCTGCGTCAGCACGAAGCGAACGGTGTTCGCCACATTGCGCGGGTCCTGCAGCGTGCTCTCGTCTATGTCGGGGAACCGGTCGAGGAGGAACGCGGTGCGCATCCCGCCGGCGATGACGGCCGTGACCTTCACCCCGTAAGGGCGCGCCTCGGCGTGCAGCGCGTGGCTGAGACCCAGGAGCCCCCACTTGCTCGCGTGGTACGGCGCTGCGTTCGGCCACGCGCGCTTCGCCGCAGTGGAGACGATGTTCACGATGTGGCCGCTCTTCCGCTTCTCCATCCGCTCGAGCGCGAACTTCGACATGAGGAGCGGGCCGCGCAGATTCACACCGAGCACGCGGTCCCAATCCTTCACCGAGAGCTCCACGACGGGAAGTGTCACGTCTATCCCGGCATTGTTCACGAGGACATCGAGCTTCCCGTGCTCGCGCTCCACCCGCTCGATCGCGCTTCGCGCCTGCTCCTCATCGCTCACATCGAGGGTGATCGCACTGGCGCGCGCTCCCGATTTCGACAGGCGTTCGGCTACACCGCGTGCGGCATCTTCACGCACGTCTGCAACCACGACCGAGGCACCCGCTTCGACGAGCGCTTCCGCGATTGCCTCACCCAGTCCGCGGCCGGCGCCGGTAACGAGAGCGACGCGCCCATCGAGCGGACGCGTCTCCTGCCTCTTCTCGGCAGTGTCAGCGAGAGGGCGATCGATTAGCTCGGTAGAAGTCCCCATCCTCATCATCTCCGCGTTGTCTGCATAGCGCCCGAAATTGTTGGCGCGCAGGGGCGTACGCGTCGCAATGGACGTGCCGAGTGAGGTCGCTCGTGTTCGCCGCTGCAGAGAAGCACAAGGCAGAGCGCGTCGAAGCGAGAAGTCACGGCCGACCATGGCAAAGGGCACACGAGTTGCGCTTCTCATGTCGCGCATCGACGACGGAGACGATGCACGCGAAGCAAGGCGATGTGAGGTGGCAGCGGATCGCGCTCACCCGGGCGATGATGTCGATGATTACCGGATGAAGAAGTCGAGGTTCATGGCAGTGACAGTGGTTGGCAGTAGTACTCCGTCGATAGCACGCATTGCGGTGTTCCGTGCCCTGCAGTTGGGCGACATGCTCTGTGCGGTTCCAGCACTCCGCGCGCTTCGCGCCGCGTATCCTCGCGCTCGCATCACGCTGATCGGGCTGCCGTGGTCGCGCGAGCTCGCCGACCGGTATCCACACTACATAGATGAAGTGCTCGAGTTCCCTGGATATCCGGGGATGCCCGAGCGCGAGCCGGAGCGCGATGCGATGCCCGGCTTCCTGCACGAGGTGCGCGAGCGCAATGTGGATCTCGCGATTCAGTTGCACGGAAATGGAGAGATCACCAACCCGTTGGTCGCGCGCTTCGGTGCTCGCTCGCTCGCTGGCTTTCGTGATCCTTCGTCATCGTGGCGAGCCGATGGGACGTTCATTCCGTGGCCGTCGCTCGGCTACGAGGCCGAGCGACTCCTCACGCTCATCCGTGCGCTCGGGATGGAGGTGCATGGAGAGCAGCTCGAGTTCCCGGTGCGCGAGGACGACGAAGCGGAGCTGCGAACGCTCGCGCGCGAGGACGGCTGGTCGCTGAGGCCATCCGGCTACGTATGCATCCACCCGGGCGCGCGCCACGCCGCCAAGCGGTGGGCGCCCGATCGCTTTGCGGTCGTCGGCGACGCGCTCGCGGAGCGCGGGCTGCAGGTGGTTCTCACCGGTACGACTTCAGAGGCGGCGATCACCGCAGCCGTGGCGGCCGCGATGCGGCATCGCGCCGTGGATGCGGCCGGCCCCATGAGCCTCGGCGCGCTTGCGGCGCTGATGCGCGATGCGCGCTTCGTGGTGTGCAACGACACCGGCGTCTCGCATCTCGCCGCCGCTCTGCGCGTGCCGAGCGTGGTGGTGTTCCTCTCGGCCGACCCGGATCGCTGGGCACCGCTCGACGATACGCGCCACCGCGCGCTCTACGATGCGAAAAGCTGTGTGCCGCGGGGCGAGGGCGCGCGCGATGTCGGACGCAGGTGCGAGGGCGGCGTGTTCCCCGAAGATGTGCTCGAGGCGATCGAGCTTCTTCCTCTGCCGGAGCGTGCATATGCCGCGTGATCCGCGCAGGCTCCGAATTCTCACCTGGCACGTCCATGGTAGCTACCTCTACTACCTGACCCACGTCCCGCACGAGTTCTATATCCCGGTGAAGCCGGGACGTCCGGCCGGCTACGGCGGGCGCGCGGGAAGCTTCCCCTGGCCCGACAACCTGCACGAAGTGCCCGCCGAAGAGCTGCACGATCTCGAGCTCGACTGCGTGCTCTATCAGTCGGCGCAGCACTGGCTGCACGACGGCCCCCAGCTCCTCTCCGATGAGCAGCTCGCGCTTCCGGTGATCTACCTGGAGCACGACCCGCCGCGCCGACACCCCACCGACACGCGGCACCCGGTGGACGACAGCTCCGTGCTCCTCGTGCACGTCACGCCCTTCAACGCGCTCATGTGGGACAGCGGCGACACGCCCACGCGTGTGATCGAGCACGGCGTAGTGGTCCCGGATGATGCCCGCTATTCGGGCGAGCTCGCCCGCGGGATCGCGGTGGTGAACAACCTCGCATCGCGCGGGCGACGACTGGGCGCGGATGTGTTCGTGGAAGCGCGTGAGCGCGTCCCGCTCGACCTGGTGGGGATGGGCGCCGAGGAACTCGGTGGGCTTCGCGAAGTGCAGCCGCCGGAGCTCGCGCGCTTCGCTTCCCGCTATCGCTTCTTCTTCAATCCGATTCGCTACACGAGTCTCGGCCTCGCCATCTGCGAAGCGATGATGGCAGGGATGCCGATCATCGGGCTCGCCACAACGGAGCTGGTGACGGTGGTGAAGAACGGCGAATCGGGATGGGTGGACACGAAGCTGGAAACTCTGATCGAGCACATGAATGCTCTCCTCGCCAACCCCGCCGAAGCCCGGCGTCTGGGCGAGGGAGCGCGGCGCACGGCCGTAGAGCGATTCGGCATGGACCGCTTCGTTCGCGACTGGGCGGAGGCCTTTGCCCTCGTCACGGGCACCAGAGCTCCTCGCCGCGCCGCACGGCAACCCATGGCAGTATCAGGAGACCCGTTATGAAGTTGCGCATTGCGCTGATCAGCGATCATGCATCGCCGCTGGCCGCCCTGGGTGGCACCGACTGCGGCGGCCAGAACGTATACGTCTCCCAGGTCGCCAGAGCGCTCGCATCGCAGGGGCACTGGGTGGACGTCTTCACCCGACGCGATGATCCCGCGCTGCCGATGGTGGTCAACGCGTGCGATGGAGTCCGGGTGGTGCACGTGCCGGCGGGCCCGGCCGCGCCAGTCCGGAAGGAGGAGATGCTCCCGTTCATGACCGAGTTCTCCTCCTTCACATCCGGCTGGTGCGCGTGCGACAGCCGCGGCTACGACATCGCACACGCGAATTTCTGGATGTCGGGGATGGTGGCGCTGGAGCTGAAGGAACGGCTCGACATTCCATTCGTGGTCACCTTCCACGCGCTGGGACGCGTGCGACGACTGTACCAGGGAGCGGCCGATGGCTTTCCCGAAGCGCGCTTCGAAATCGAGGAACGCGTCATAGACAACGCGAACCGCGTCATTGCCGAGTGCCCGCAGGACGAGCAGGATCTGCTCGCTCTTTACGAGGCGGACCCACGGCGCATCTCCATGATCCCGTGCGGTGTGGACACCACGAGGTTCCGACCCGTCCAGCGCCGGAAAGCACGCTCCATGGTAGGTCTCGAGCAGGACGAGCACGCGATCCTGCAGCTCGGCCGGCTCGTTCCACGCAAGGGAATAGACAACGTCATCTGCGGCGTGGCGCGTCTGCGCGATCGGCACGACGTGCGGGCGACACTCATTATTGTAGGCGGCGACTCCTACACTCCCGATCCAGTCCGCACACCGGAGATCGCTCGGCTCATGGCCGTCGCCGACCGGGAGGGCGTGGCGGAGCAGGTGCGCTTCATCGGCCGGCGTGGGCGCGACTGCCTGCGCTACTACTACAGCGCAGCAGACGTCTTCGTCACCACGCCATGGTACGAGCCATTCGGTCTCACGCCGCTCGAGTCAATGGCGTGCGGCACACCGGTGATCGGCGCCGACGTTGGCGGGATCAGATACACAGTGTGCGACGGCGAGACGGGCTACCTCGTTCCGCCCAACGATCCGGAGGCGCTTGCCGATCGGCTCGCACGCGTTCTTACCGACCCATCACACCGGCAGGCACTCGCGCAGGAGGGACTGCGTCGCGCTCGCGACAGCTTCTCCTGGCCCAGCGTGGCGCGCTCGGTGGAGGAACTGTACGAAGACGTGCTGGGCGCCGAGGCGCTCGAGGAAGCCGACTTGTCTCTAACGGCGTAGGCGACTATGCGACGCGGCGGTCTGGTGTTCATCGACAAGGACGGGACGCTCGTGGAGAACGTGCCGTACAACGTGGATCCCGCGCTCGTTCGGCTTTCGCGCGGCGCGGAGCACGCCATCCCTCGGCTCGTCAAGGCGGGATTGCGACTCGTGGTGGTGTCCAACCAGCCAGGCGTGGCGCTCGGCAGATTTCCCGAGTCCGCTCTCGTTGCCGTCAGGGAGCGGCTCGCGCAGTTGCTCGCGCCGCTCGGCGCCGAGCTGGCCGGCTTCTACTACTGCCCGCATCATCCCAGGGGATCGGTGGCCGAGTACGCCATCCGCTGCAACTGTCGAAAGCCGGCACCCGGCCTCATCGAGCGCGCCGCCCGCGAGCTGGGTGTGAGCGCGAAGGGTGCCTGGCTCGTGGGTGACATCCTGGACGACGTCGAAGCCGGGAGCCGCGCCGGGTGTAGCACGATTCTCCTCGACAACGGCAACGAGACGGAGTGGGTACTCACTCCGCAGCGCCGCCCCGATTACATAGTCCGCGATCTCGACGAGGCAGCGGACTTCATCGTATCGGCGGGAGTTACCGCCCCGCCGCTCGCGGAGCGGCCAACCACGGACGCGCGGCGATGACGAGCGGTAGTTGGAGCGATGCGCGCAACGTGCTCTGCGTGCGGCTCGATGCGCTGGGCGACGTGCTCATGTCGACGCCGGCGATTCGCGCCCTGAAGGAGTCGAGCCCTGGCAGGACGGTCACGCTCCTCACCTCGAAGTCGGGCGCCGCGGTGGCGCGCATGGTTCCGGAGATAGACGACGTGATGGTATACGAGGCGCCGTGGATGAAGTCGTCGGGGCAGCTCGCGGCACTTTCCGAGCGTGCGGCCGGGGATCTCGCCATGATAGAGACGCTGCGCGCTCGGTGCTTCGACGCGGCCGTGATCTTCACCGTCTACTCGCAGAATCCGCTTCCTGCAGCGCTCTTCTGCCATCTCGCGGGGATTCCGCTGCGACTGGCGCACTGCCGCGAAAATCCGTACGCGCTGCTCACGCACTGGGTGAAGGAGGAAGAGCCGGAGCGCTTCATACGCCACGAGGTGCAGCGCCAGCTCGATCTGGTGGCCACCGTGGGGTGCCGCGCGCGCGACGAGCATCTCTCCATTGTCGTGGACGATGCGGCGCGCGAGAGCGTGCGCGCGAAGCTCGCCGCGCGCGGCGTGGATCTCTCCGCGCCCTGGCTCGTGGCGCACCCCGGCGCCACGGCGCCATCGCGCCGCTATCCACCCGAGCTCTTCGCCGCCGCCGCGCGACTCATCGCGACCGAGTACGGCGAGCAGGTGGTGTTCAGCGGTAGCGCGAGCGAGCGCGAGCTGGTGGATGGGATCCGGCACGACATGGTGGAACCGTCGTTCACGCTGGCGGGTGAGCTGGACCTCGCCGAGCTGGTAGCGCTCGTGGCGGAAGCACCGCTCCTCGTCTCCAACAACACCGGGCCCGCGCACATAGCCGCCGCCACCGGTACGCCGGTGGTGGACATCTACGCGCTCACCAATCCACAGCACACGCCCTGGCGAGTGGAATCGCGCGTGCTCTCGCACGACGTGCCGTGCAAGTACTGCTACAAGAGCGTGTG
>DASSOX010000121.1:0-13234 GCA_035700125.1 Gemmatimonadaceae bacterium | reverse complement strand
TCGATAGCCGCCGACTCGGTCACGCTCGATGACGGCAGCACCATCCCCGGCGCCGACCTGGTAGTGCTCGGCGTGGGCGTCCGCCCGCGCGTGAAGCTGGCTGAGGACGCGGGTCTATCGATGGAGAAGGGCGTTTCGGTGAGCAACCTTCTGGAGACCAGCTCCCCGGGCGTCTTCGCCGTGGGCGACATCGCTCGCTGGCCCGACCCGCACACCGGCAAGAACATCCGCGTCGAGCACTGGGTAGTAGCCCAGCGCCAGGGTCAGCACGCCGCCAGGAACCTCCTCGGCGCCTCCGAACCGTTCACCGCTGTCCCCTTCTTCTGGAGCCAGCACTACGACACCGTCATAGCATATGTGGGCCACGCCGAGCACTGGGACAAGATCGACATCCAGGGCTCGATCCCCGATCGCGACTGCATCCTCGCCTACCGCGACGGCAAGAAGACCCTCGCCGTCGCCTCAATCTTCCGCGACGTCGAAAGTCTCACGGCCGAGCAGATGATGGAGAGAAATGATTGGGCCGGGCTGAGCGAGATGCTGGGGTAGGGGGAGGGGAGAGAGCAGACAGCGGAGAGCAGAAAGCAGTGAACGGCTCGTAATACAACGTCATCCCCGCGAAAGCGGGGATCCATGTTAACCGGACCGAACATGGATCCCCGCTTTCGCGGGGATGACGTTGGTAAGACCCCGCTTTCGCGGGGATGACAGCTTTCTACTTACGGCCCTCACCCCCGAGGCAGCTCCTGCTTTCTGCTCTCTGCTCTCTGCTTCCCACTCTCTCTACTTTGCTTTTCCCCTCGCATGTGAATAACTTCACATTCTCCGCCGAGGTCGGTGGGGGATGTGTCAGTGCAACCATTGTTATTTGTACGAACCTGGAGGCCCAAAGAAATGCGGTTTCTCGGACAGACGCTCCTCGCGAGCGTGTTCGTCCTCGGCGCTTGCGCCGGTGGTGACAAAGCTGCCAACTCCGACACGGCCGCTGCGGCCGTTGCCAGCGACACCGTTGCGGCGCAGGTAGCTGGCGGCGCCAGCGCCGCCGCTGCCGGAACGCCCATCACGGGCACGATTCACGAAGTCAAGATGGTCGGCGACGAAAATGGCTATCGCTATGAGCCCGCCGACTTCACGATCAAGCAGGGCGATGGCATCAAGTTCATCATGGTGTCGGGCGGCCCGCACAACGTCGGCTTCGATGCCGCCGACCTGCCGGCCGGTGCGGCCGACGTCCTCACGGCCAACATGCCCAACCAGCAGTCGCCGCTGCAGGGTCCCTTCCTGATGAACGCGGACGAGAGCTACACGATCTCCTTCGCCGGCGCCCCGAAGGGCAAGTACCCGTACCACTGCCTGCCGCACCTCGCCATGAACATGAAGGGCGTCATCACGGTAGAGTGAGCAGGACGTAGTTCGATTTTCGCTGCACCACGGGGGCGAGAGTGATCTTCCACTCTCGCCCCCGTTGCATCATCTTCGCGATGCTGCTGCCCGTGCGTTAGCGTAGAACTCGACGCGAAGGGAAAGCAGACAGCAGAAAGCAGGAACCGCACGACTGAACAGTCATCCCCGCGCAAGCGGGGATCCAAGTTCGGCTCGAGCAACATGGATTCCCGCTTTCGCGGGAATGACGACGGATCGTGTGCCGCTCCTGCTCTCTGCTTCCTGCTCTCTGCTTCCTGCTCTCTGCTTTCTGCTCTCTGCTCTCTGCTCTCCTCTCCCCTCCCTACCCGCCATCGGTTATGAGACCAATCTCCCTGCTCGCGCTCACCGCTATGCTCCTCACGGCGTGCACCTCCACGCAGACTGGATCGTCCACGGCGCCGACGCCGGAAAGCGGCGCGGCGAAGACGCAGCGTGCTGCCAGCGCGACACCGTCGGCCACGAAGAGCATCGCCGATGCGGCGAAGGGGATGGACAAGCTCGATGGTCTCATACCCATCTACCTCGACCCCAGGGGCGAGAAGATCTACCTCGAAGTGCCGCGCGATTCGATGCGCGTGCTCTATCTCCTCTCGCTCGCCACGGGACTCGGCTCCAATCCGATCGGACTCGATCGCGGCTCGGGACAGGCGCAGCAGATCGCGCGCTTCGATCGCGTGGGTGATCGCGTCCTCCTCGTCTTCGAGAACTGGAACTACCGGAGCTCCGACAAGAACAATCCCGATCACGTACGCACGGTGCAGGAAGCGTTTCCGTCGAGCATCGTCGCCGCACTCCCCATCGTGGGCGAGAGCGACGGACGCTTCCTGGTCGATGCGACGGACTTCGTGCTCAGCGACCGGATGAACGCCGCGCTCACTCTCGCGCGCAGCGACCAGGGGAGCTACTCGGTGGCGCGCGACCGCTCGAGCATCTACCGCCCGTACACGAAGGCATTCCCCGAGAACACCGAGATCGACGCGTCGCTCACCTACGCGCTCTCGGGGAATCGGCCAGGGCGGATCGTGAACATGATCGCACCCGACGGCCGCGCCTTCACGCTACGGCAGCACATGTCGTTCGTGCAGCTCCCCGACAGCGGCTACGAGCCGCGCGCCGACGACCCGCGCGTGGGCTACTTCGGCATCTCATTCAACGACTACGCGCAGCCGATCCAGGCGCAGCTCCAGCAGTCCTGGATCGAACGCCACCGCCTGCAGCGCGTAGACCCGAACGATCCGAACTCTCCCATCAAGGACCCCATCGTCTATTACATAGACCGCGGCATCCCCGAGCCGATCCGCACTGCCGTGAAGGAAGGTGTGAGCTGGTGGACGGAAGCCTTCGACAAGGCGGGGCTGAAGGGCGCGTTCGTGGTGAAGGATCTCCCCGAAGGCGTGGACCCCATGGACGCGCGCTACAACGTGGTGCAGTGGGAGAATCGCAATGAGCGCGGCTGGTCCATCGGTGGTGCGCTGGCCGACCCGCGTACCGGCGAGATGATCAAGGGGATGGCGCGCCTCGACTCGCACCGCGAGCGCACCGACTACAACCTCTACGCGGGGCTCATGGGCGCTGCATCGTCCGCGGCCGATACGGCCTTCGTGCTCGCACGCTCGCGCCAGAAGGCGGCGCACGAAGTAGGTCACACGCTCGGTCTCGCGCACAACTACATAGCGTCCACCTACGACCGCGGCTCGGTGATGGACTATCCTCCGCCGCGCGTCCGCCTCGATGCCAACGGCAACATCGACATAAGCGACGCCTACGCCGTTGGTCCCGGCCCCTACGATGTATGGGCCATTCACTGGGGCTACGGGATCTTCCCGAAGGGGACCGAGCAGGATTCGTTACGCGCGATAGTGGCTGATGGTCTGAAGAAGGGATTCCTCTACCTCTCCGACGCCGACGCGCGTCCCGAGTACGCATCCGATCCGCGGGTGAATCTCTGGGACGACGATGCGACGCCGGCGGAGTTCCTGAAGCACCAGATGAACGTGCGGCGCGTGGCGCTCGCGCGATTCGGGCTGCGCAACATCCGCCCTGGTGAGCCGATCACTCTCCTGCAGGACCGTTTCGTACCGGTGTACCTGATGCATCGCTTCGCCATAAGCTCCCTCTCGCGCGCGATAGGCGGGATGGAGTACAGCAACTCCGTGAGCGGCGACGGCCAGCAGGCCACGCGCCCCGTGGCCGCCGACCGTCAACGTGCTGCGCTCAGCCAGCTCCTCGGCACGCTCGATCCAAAGGAGCTCGCGATCCCCGACACGGTGCTCACCCTCCTCGGCCCCGCGAAGCGTCCCTTCGGCGAACTGCACGACACCTTCGACTCGCGTACCTTCCCGATGTTCGACGAGCTGGGCACGGCGCGCGCACTCGCACAGCTCGTGATAGACGACATCCTGCAGCGCGAGCGCGCCGGCCGCCTCGTGGCCTTCGCGGCTCGCTCGTCCAACGCGCTCTCGCTCGATGAGACGATGGACTCGCTCGTCGCCTACACCTGGAATCGCCCCGTGCCCGCCGACCGGCAGCTCGCCGCGATCCAGCGCGTCACATCGCGCGCGCTCGCCGATCGGCTCCTCATGCTCGCCGCCGATACCGCTGCCGCACCCGAGGTGCGCGCCATAGCGGAGCTGGAGATCTCCGACCTGCGTCCGGTCGCCGAGTCGCGCGCGAAGCGGCCCGGCAGCGCGGCCACGCGCGCACACTGGGCCTCCATCGCGGGCGACTTCACCCGGTGGGTCGAGCGGCGCGAGCTCCCGAAGCCCACGCCGGCGCTCGAAGCGCCGCCAATCGCCCCCTTCGGCCAGCCGTGAGCGACGACGCGTCGTCAACGCGCCCGGCCACCGACTGGTCGCCGGGCTGGATAAGACGGCGCGCGCGCAACGTCTACCGCCGCCCCCTCCTCGTTGGAGGGGTAGCGGCGGCCTGCTTCACGGTGATCGTGGTGGCGCTCGTGACCACCACGCACGCAACACCGCCTGCCGTGCATGCGGCGGGCGTCGAAGACGCTCTGGACAGGCCGGACACGCTCGCCCTCCGCGATTCGCTGCGGGAACTCGAGGCGCGCTCCCGCACCGCCGACTCGGCGCTCGTGGGCGGGCTCGCAGCCGCGCGGAAATTCGCCGAGCCCGATCCGGTGGCCGCGGGCCCCGCTCCGGCAGTCATCGCCGCCAGGCGTGACTCGCTCCTCGCCTCGATCGCGCGGCTCGATACGCTCATCGAGCGCGCCCAGGACGCCCCGCTTCCCGCTTCGTACGCGGCGCTGGGAGAGGAGCTCCTCGCGCACCATGAGACGCGCGTGCAGGCGCTGCTCGACACGCTCGCCTCGATCGAGGCCACGCGCGCGGGCTTCGGCGCCGCTGGCGGCGTGGATCCTATCTTCGTGGCGCTCACATCGCGCGCTACGCTGGTGGGGCGGCAGATCCAGGAGGTGGGTCGTGCTCGACAACGCTCGCTGCACCGCGAGATCGCCGATCTGGGGGAGCCGGCGGCTCGTCCGGTGGCGGCACGGAGGCAGCCGCGCGTGGAACCGCCCGATACGCTCGCACTCGCGCAGGCCGCCGCCGACGCCCGGCGCGAGGCCAACGGCGCCCGCCGTGCGCTTTCCAGCGCCCGGCTCCTGAATCAGGAGATAGACGAGCGCCTGGCCCGTCAGCGGGCAGCGGCCGCCAGCTCGTCGGGGGTGCCGGTCATGTGGCCGGCCGCGCTCATCGTTGGGCTCGTGATGGGACTCGGTGTCGCCTTCGGGCTCGAGGCGCGCGACCCGCGCGTGGCGGATGCCGCCGAGGCGGAAGCGGTGACCGGTAGCGAGGCGCTGGTAACGCTGGGTTCGAACGAGCGGACGCAGGAGCGGAGACGACGCGCCGACCGGCAGGTGCCGCCGCTCGTGGAGCTCTCGTCCGACGGCTTCCGACTTCTCCATACCCAACTTGCCGACCGCAGCTTCGAGCTCCCGCTCGTGGCGGTGCTGGGCGATTCACCAGTGGTCACCGCGGTGGTGGCCGCGAATCTCGCAGCGGCGGTCGCGCGCCAGGTGCGGACCACGCTCCTCGTGGACGCCGACTTCGAGACGCATTCGCTGGCGACCATCACGCGCGTGCCGCACGAGCCGGGGCTCGCGAACGTGATCTCGGGCGAGGTGGATTGGGCCGCGACGGTGAGGCAGGTGGTGGTGGACCGCGACCGCACGATGGACGTGATCCCCGGCGGGTCGTTCGGGCTCATGCCCTCGGGTCGCGGACGGCGGCGCGACAGCGCGGACGCCGGGTTGGCCGACATCCTCGAGCGCGTGTCGCGCCGCTACGAGTGCGTGGTGGTGAGCGTGCCGATCTCGCGGCACGGGACGATGCCGATCCCCGCCAGCGCGCGGATGCCCGCCGTAGTGTGCGTGCGCACCGCCCGCACGCGCGTCCTGGGGCTCGAGGAGCTGATGAGGGCACTCCACTCGCACGGCGCCGTGGTGCGAGGCCTGGCTATCTGGGAGCGCGACGACCCGCTGGTGGGAAGCTAGAGAACTCCGCCTGCGTCCCACCCTCCTCTTTCGGAGGGGGGCGAGATGCGGTAATGTAACGGCCGTTCATTAGAGTCGTCTAATGAGCGACCGTTAATAATTCTTCCCGTCCGTCCCACCCGCCCGCACGCCGAACTGTCCGCAGTTCAGTCCTCCCGAGAACCCTCCATGATACCACGAGTCGCCACGATCAAGCGCGCCTGGAACGCGCCGCGACTGGTGCCGCACGAGTCGCTGCTTCTCCTCTCGCAGAGCTTCCTGGGCCTCGCTCCCGCGGGGGTGCAGTTCGATCTCCTGATGCTGCCCGGGTGCAGCCGGAGCGGCGACAGGCCGAAAAAGTGTCTGTAAGTCCACAGCGCACTTCCTGGCGCTACGGTCCCATCGACGGAATCACCTCCGCCAACGAGACGCTGTTGATTCACACGGAGGAGCGCGCCGAGCTTCGTCTCCGTGATGGGCATCTCTCGCCCGGGCGCGGCTATCGCAATGCATCGGCTGGTGCGCGGCGCGACCTTCGCCGCCTCGGCGCGATCTTCCAGCTTCGTGAGCGCGGGCTCTTCCACCTGCACACCGCAGGCGTGGTGGCACCCGACGGGCGCGCCTGGCTCCTCGCGGGCGAGAGCGGGAGTGGAAAATCCACCCTCACCTACTCCCTGGCGCGCGCCGGCTGGAAAGTGTTGGGCGACGACGGCGTGCCGATCGAGCAACGTGCCGACGGAGTGCTCGCTCACACGTCGCGTGAACCGATAGACGTGAGCATCGAGCTTTCCCATTGCTTCCCGGAACTGTGCGAACACGCGCGCGGCGTGGACTGGTCGGATGCTCGGCATCGCACGTCGGTCACCGCACCCGCTGGCTACGCCGACGCAGCTCGGGTGGGCGCGCTCGCGCTCATCACGCGTTCGTCGGGAGACTCGCTCACCACCGCCTCGCCCACCGAAGTCCTGGCGGCGCTGATCCGTCAGTCGCCTACGGTATTGTTGAGCGACGCACACGCGGCACGCCAGCTCGCCACTCTCGCAGCACTCGTCAATTCGGTCCCGGTCTTCCGCTTCGAGCATTCCTCGAGACAGCTACACCTCATAGCGACCACGCTTACCGAGGCTGCATGTACACTCGATATCGGCCCACCCCCGACGCCCTCTTCGCCACTCTCAGCGATGGTGCGGTAGTCCTCGATATCCAGACCAAGAAATACTTCTCCCTCAATGAAACCGGTGCACGAATCTGGGCGCTCGTACGCGAGGGTCTCGACACCGATGCCATCATCTCCGTCCTTCTCGATGAATACGACGTCACGCGCGCGGCCGCCGAGGAGGCCGTCACTTCGCTCGTGCAGTCGCTCGCCGCGGAGAAGCTGATAGAGCCGTACTGAGAATGCGACCAACCTGCTCGTGCTCGAGCAGGAAGGCATCGTGGCCGTGCACGGAGGAGATCTCCTCGTATTGCGCCCCCGCGAGCGCCGACCAGTGCGACACCTCCTCCGCGCTGTAGAGGAGATCGCCCGGAATTCCCACCGCCACTACCCGGCCGGTGAGCGACGCGAGTGCGCGTCCCACGCCGCCGCGTCCGCGTCCCACATCGTGCGCGTCCATCGCATCCAGGAGCGTCGCGTACGTCGTCGCATCGAAGCGCTCGCGCAACTTCCGGCCGTGGTGGTCCAGCCAGCTCGCCACCTGCCAGCCGCCGTCGCCCATTGTGCAGCGACCGAAGCGCGTGCCCAGCTCGGACTCGGTGCGGAAGGTCATCGTTGCCACCTGCCGGGCGAGCTCGATCCCGCGCTCGCCCAGCTCGCGCACGAGCTGGCGCTGGATGTGGTTCCAGCCAATGGAGTACGCCGTGTGCGCCGCCGGCGCGGCCATCGCCACCACCGAACGCGCGCGGCCGGGGTGCTCCAGCGCCCACTCGAGAGCCACCATCCCGCCGAGCGAGCCGCCCGCCACCAGCGCGGGTGATTCCACCTCCAGCTCGTCTACCAACAGCCCGACCAGCCGCGCCTGATCGCGCGGCGTGATCGGTGGGAACTCACCCTTCGCGTAGTCGCTCGGCCCCGTCGTACCATAGCACGAGCCGAGCAGGTTCGGGGAAAGCACAGCGTAACGTTCGGTGTCTACCGCGCGCCCCGGCCCCAGCACCTCGCGCCACCACCCGCCCACGGCGTCGGCGCTTCCGGTGAGTGCGTGGAAGACGATCACCAGGTTGTCGCGCTCCCCGTTCAGCGCGCCATCCAGGTAGTACGCCTGGCGAACGTCTTTCAGCACCGCACCGCACTCGAGAGTGAAGCGCGGCAGCTGCTGCACGCGAAGATTCCGCTCGCTCACAGTCCCAGCGCGCTGCGCAGCGCGCGGTCGAGGTCATCGCGCAGGTCGGCCAGATCCTCGATCCCGATCGAGAGCCGGATGAGATCGGGCGTCACGCCGGCCGCCTCGCGCTCTTCGTCGCTGAGCTGCTCGTGCGTGGTGCTTGCCGGATGGATCACGAGACTCTTCGTGTCGCCGACGTTGGCGACGTGCGAGTAGAGCTTGAGCTCCGAGATCACTCGTCTCGCCGCTGCCTCGCCGCCCAGCACACCGAAGGTGAGCACTCCACCGAAGCCGCCCTCGAAGTAGCGCTTCGCGTTTCCGTGCGAGGGGTGCGACTCGAGGCCGGGATAGCTCACCCACGATACCGCGGGATGCCCCTCGAGGAAGCGCGCTATCGCGAGCGTGTTGGAGCAGTGCCGCTCCATCCTGAGGTGCAGCGTCTCGAGTCCCTGGAGGAAGAGGAAGGAGTTGAAGGGCGAGAGCGCGGCGCCGATGTCGCGCAGGAGCATGACGCGCAGCCGGATCGCGAAGGCGATGTTGGCGCCGCCAAGATTGCCGAACGCCTCCGAGAACTTCAGTCCGTGATACGCGGGCTCCGGATCCACGTAGAACTCGCGGAAGCGGGGGCTCGCGCTCCAGTCGAAGGTGCCGCCGTCCACTACCACCCCGCCGATCGAGGTGCCGTGGCCGCCGATCCACTTGGTGGCCGCGTGAACCACGATGTCGGCGCCGTGCTCGATCGGGCGGAAGAGAATCGGCGTGGCGAAGGTGTTGTCTACCACGAGCGGGACACCGGCAGCGTGCGCCACGTCGGCGATCGCACGGAAGTCGGGGACATCGAGACGCGGGTTGCCGATCGTTTCCAGGAATACGCCGCGCGTGGTGTCGTCTATCGCCGCCTCGACCGCCGAGGGATCCGACCCGTCCACGAAGCGAACGCTGATACCGAGCCTACGGAGCGTGTTGTGGAAGAGCGAGAAGGTGCCGCCGTAGAGTGACGACGACGCGACTATCGAGTCTCCCGCCTTCGCGAGATTGAGGATGGTGAGCGTCTGCGCCGACTGTCCGCTCGCGGCGGCTACCGCCGCCACGCCGCCCTCGAGCGATGCTATGCGCCGCTCGAAGACATCGGTGGTGGGGTTCATGATACGCGTGTAGATGTTGCCGAACTCGCGCAGGCCGAAGAGGTTCGCGGCGTGTTCCGGGCTGTCGAACACGAACGATGTCGTGGCGTAGATCGGTACGGCGCGCGCGTTGGTGGCCTGGTCGGCGGATTCCTGCGCGGCCTGCACGGCGCGCGTGCCGATTCCGTAGCGCGGCGGCGCCTGCTCGTCGGAGGCAGTGGTGCTCATTGGTGATTCTCCTCTCTTCTCGGTTGCGGTTCGGTGGATCTTCCGATTCGGCTCGACCTGATCACGAAGAAAAGCCCGGCACTCTCGGGGGAGAGGGCCGGGCTGCTGGCTGGCTGTCTGGCACGTTCAGCTCACCATCGACATCGCCGCGCGACGTCGCCCGTCCGCTCCACCCCGTCGGGGAGAACGCACATGCAACACATCATTCGGATCGCGTAACGGTGAGAGCGGATCATCCGATATCGAGCGTGATTGGCAGACACAAAAAAAACCCGGGCGACGATGCCGCCAGGGCGTCGCGTTTTAGCACTTTATTTAGCGTGGCGGCAATAGGCGGCAAATCACCACGGGATCAGTTGTGAAGAGGGAGGATAAGCGGACGCTGTGGATGGGTCAAGGGCAACGCCGCTGCAAGGGCCGCGATTGTGCGCGCGACTGCAGCTCTTTTCCGCGCGAGCCCGCGTGAAAAGGGCCGCGGAACACTCCGCGGCCCTTCCCCGTCGCGGCTTCGCGATCGAGCGCTATTGCACGCTCGCACTCGTCAGCGTGAAGGCCGCCGACGCACTGCCTCCCGAGCCCACCGTGATGTTCGCGCTGGCGGGATCAGTCGCGAACGTGACACCGGCCGGCCCCGCAATGGTCACGGTGTAGTCGCCCGGAGTGAGGAAGTGGAGATCCGCCTCGAAGGTCCCGTCGCCGTCGTCATCGGTGAAGGCCAGCTCCTTGGTGCTCATGTCGCTCGCGGTGAGCACCGCCTCGAAGTCGCCGAGCGTGAGTTGCGCGTCGCCCACCGTCGGCAGCGTCACCGACTCGCCCAGCGAGAGCGTCACGGCGGCGTCGCCGGTGGTCTGGAGATCCGTGGCCTTCAACACGGGGTGCATCACCCACGAGTCCGAGCCGCCTGCCTCGTGGCCGAAGCTCTGCGACACGTCGAAGTCCACGAGCAGGATCTTCTCCTCCGCGGCCAGGTGGAGCGCGCCGCCGGGGAGATTCACCTTGAGCCCCGACTGATCGAAGCTCGGCGTCTGCAGCGTGCCGGCCACCTGCGCGCCGGCGGGGAGCCCGGCGTAGTCGGGCGAGGTCGCATAGATGCTCGTCGTACCGTCGCCGTTCTCCACTTCGATGTACGCACCGCTCACCACGAAGCGGAGCTGGCCATACGAGCCTGCGGGCACTACGGCGTCCTTCACCAGCTCCGCGGTGGAGTTGGCGAGAGTGAGCAGATCGGTGGTCACCGGCTGATCCATCAGCACGATTCGACCGGAACCCTGCAGGTAGATCTCGTCTATGGTCACCACGGCGGCCTTCACATCGCCCGGTGCATCGGTGAGCAGTATCGAGAGCTTCGCGTTGCCGGCGGAGGTGCTGTCGCTGCAGCTTGTGAGCGGAGCTATGGCGCCGAGCGCGATCGCTGCGGCGGCGATGAGCGGCCGCAGGCGGCCGGTGGAATTGCCAACGGTAGAGAGCATGTACGTCGTTCTCCTCTTCGAGAGTGATCCGTGCGCCGATCGTGTATGACGAGCGACGTGTTACGGACGGTTCGGCCGACCCGGGTGCGCCGGTCGGCCTGGCGGGGTGGGACGTGCCGCAGCCCCGCCATTGGCGGGCACGCCCGCCGGCGGCCCCGCCGTGGGCGACCCGCCGCCTGCCGCGGCAGAAGCGCCCTTGCTCCTGGTAGCGGCGAGATCGCGTCCCACGTTCGCCGGCCGCCCCTCCTGCGCCGCGCTCGCGGCCTGCGCCGGCAGCTTCTCCAATTCGCTGTCGCTGGCACGCGCCGCGAGACGTGCGCGCACTCGCTCCAGAGCATCGGAGGCGGGGATGCCGCTTGCCGTGAGATTCCCCAATACGTAAAGCGGAACGGCGAGCGATCGGCCCGATGGGGCGCTCTTCGCGAGCGCACTCACCTCGGCAGCGTCCACGCCCCCGCGGATCGCTTCGGCACCTGCTTCGATCTCGTCATCCGAAGGCTCGTGGTCACGCGCAGACCGGAGGGCCGAGCGCGCGGCAGCCATCCGCTCCGCCTGTTCGGCTACGGAGCGTTCGATGTCTGCGGGCGCCACTCCTCTGGCCGCGAATTTGAGCGCCCGCTGCTCCAGTGCGTCCGCCGGTAGCTCGTGCGCGCGCGCATCGGCGATGCGCGCCAGCACCCGATTGGCGACATCGGCGGGCAGCACCTCGCGAAGGCGCTCCGACGGGTCATGCACCGGCGTCTGTGCCGCCGCGTGCCCGGCCACTATCGCTGTCAGAGCCATTGCCGCGATCGAAGTGAGGAACCGCATCGTGATATCCTTGCTCGAAAGTCTCGCCTATTGCGCGGTCCCAAACCTCCGCGCCAGGGCGGGTTCGAAAGCCGCTTCATGATATCGGACTACAGCACGCGTCGGCGGCGTCACATCACGCGCAAATCGCACGAGCTCGTTGTGACGAACGTCACCGGGATACGACCAGGAGTCCCGAAACGCCCGATTCATCGGTTATCGGTAGAAGGCCGGGAGGCACTACCCATGCCGACCCGTCGAGCCGCACGCTCAGCTGATGCGTGCCGGCGGATATCGGCAGCGTGACCATCCACCATCCATCCGCGCCACGCGCGAGCGGAGTTGGCTCCCAGTTCGTGAAGTCGCCCGCTATCGCCACGCTGCGCGCCCCGGGCGCCAGCACTCGCAGAGCTACATCGTCGCCAGCTCCTCGCTCGGCGGCGAAGGCGGTGATCGCGCTCCCGGCGCTCCCCCCATCGTCACGCGATCCGTTGCCGGCGTCGGCATGAGGTGGTGGGGTGACGCTCGATGCACCGTTGCTGCGGCCGATCGCCATTCGCACACCCGCCTGGATGAACCGCCCACCGGGATAACCCTGCGTGAAGTCCACCGGATAGCTTCCGCCACCTGCTACGACGGCGAGTCTATCGCGCAACCAGAAGGTTGCGGACACGCTTCCCCACGCACGGGTGCTCCCGGCCACCGTGGGCAGACCGTGGCCAGCGCGCGCACCCACGACTCCACCGAGCTCCACTCGCGGCGTGATCCAGCGCGCGGCAAGCTCCGCGTCGGTGTAGCGAATGGTGTCGTCAACCACCGCGGGCGCGGCGGTGACGGCGAGAGTACTCGCGCCGGCGCGCGCCCAGAGCCCGGCGTCGCCCACCACCATGTTGCGCCAGACATCGCCATCCCAGGTCCGTCCTCCCCCTCCGCCGGCCCAGGCGCCCCACGTTCGTTTCATGAAGTGCAGACGCGCGCGAGCGAGCAGCTCGCCCGTTCGCGTCCCATCCTGATGCGCGCTGCCTCCCGCGCTGCCAACCAGCTCGGCGCGCATACTCTCCCACGATGGCGTGAATGCGGAGCCGGCGAGCTGCCCCTGCAGCGACCACGCTCCGCCGCCGCCCTGCGCGAAGGTCCCCGCCGCGCTGAGCGCGGTCGCGGGTGAAAGAAGGGTGAGCGCGGGGCTCAGCGTCGCGGCGGTTACCTCGAGTGAATCGGCGTAGCGCACCGCGGCGGCGCCCGCGTCGAGAGTGGCCGAGAAAGTCTGGGCGCGCGCTCCAGCGGCGAGGCCGACGAGAGCCACCGCACCCGATGCCAGGCCGCGCATCATGAAGCGAATGATGTATCGAGTCACGCGCCGCGCTCCACGCCCATCCACACGCCGGG
>DASSOX010000120.1:0-18237 GCA_035700125.1 Gemmatimonadaceae bacterium | reverse complement strand
GGCGAGCGACGCGAGCACGAGAAGCGCGAGCGAGGCCTTCACCGTGTCGGACGTGGACACTGCCATCCTCCCGGATCCGCGGCTCGTCCATCCCCGCCGGATTTCCCCGCGCCGCGCCCTTCTCTGTCGTCCGACGGCGCGCCGCGAGCGATCCATTCGCGATATCCCTCCGCTTCCGACGCGAGCTGCCACTGCTGCCAGATGAAGAGCGCCATCGCCCGCGTTGCGCCGTCGCTCTCGCCCTCCGCCATGCACCTTTCCAGTAGCCAGCGCTCGAAGTCGGTCGCATCCGGCGCGTCGTGTACAGCTCCCTCGAGCAGCACGCGCTGGATGTCCATCCCGATCGAGTCCGCGGTGGTATTACGCGCACGGCGCCGACGGCGACCCTCGCTCGCGTCGAGCGCGCCGAGGAGGCCGCGGCAGAGCTCCGCAGGCGTGAGCATCATGCGACGCTCCCCATCCGCACGGGCCAACCGGCGCTCGATGGACGCTCGTATCCGCGCCCCTGCGCCACGAAATCGAGCGGCACCGTGGCGAGGTCCTGGAGCGCGAGCGTGCGCGGTGGCAGCGCTCCGAGCGTCATCACGACCTTGAGATAGCCGTGACAGCTCTCGCACGTCTCGATGCGCCTCCGCTGCTCGTCTCCCTCGGGTATCAGCGAGCCAAGCATATGGTGATCGAGCTCGCCGCAGAATGCGCAGCGCAACACCGGCAACCGCCAGTCGGCCGCACAGCAGCCGCAGCGCAGGCGACGCTCGCGTTCTATACCGCGCATCTCCACGAGCGATGGCCAGGTGCCGCACACCGGGCAGTAGCCGCGCTGCCAGCGCGCGGGCACTCCCGGATCGAGCGTTCGCGCGGCGGCATGGAGGAGCGGCATCGCGGCCAACTGCGCGATTACCGTGAGCGAATCGTGTGACGCACCAACTCGCTCGGCGGTGCGCGAAATGGCGGCGTCATCACGCTCTATCGCGGCGCGGATGAGTCGCGACGGCTGCATCGCGGCCGCGTCCAGTATCCCCACGCGCTCGGCCAGCGCGCGCACGAGCCCTCCCGCGCGCCGCGGATCGAGTCGTACGGCTGCTCCATGCAGTAGCGGCGCACCTTCTTCTCGTTCACGGGCCGCTGGCTCCATCGCTGCCCACGACGGATCGCCCGCCTCGTCGAGCACCATCCCGAGCAGATCGAGCCACGGCTGCCAGGCAGAGTCTATCGGTGGCTCGAGCGCGGCTCCGGAAAGTCTTCCGGCAGGCCCGAGCTGGGTAACGGTCCTGGACATATCGCCTTCGGCAAGAGACAGGGAGTTCTCGAGTACATGAGCGAACCACCGTGCAGCTTCACATCGGCCGTACGGTTGCCGACATCGGCCCCGGCACCGCCGCCACGAACGCGTTGTGCCTCGGGACCCACGCATCCAGCGAGAAGCAGAAGCGCGCCGGCGAAGGCGAGCGCGGAGCGAGGCGAAGCTCGCATCAGCGAATCACCTGCGTACCGAGCACGCGTACCTGCTCCGACGACAGCAGCACCACCATTCGCAGCAGGAAGCCGCCCACGAGCACGAGCGTCGCCGGGAGCAGGAAGTCGTGGAGCGCGCGCCCACGCTGGATGAACAGCGGGACGAGGATGCCGACCACGATCACGCCGAGGATCAGTAGCAGGCCCCACCCGTTGAGGAGCGCGCGAATCGCGTCGCCGAGTGAGATAAGGAAGATGATGATCGCTATCAGTTCGAGAACGAGAGCTACCCGATCGAAGCTGAGCAGCCAGGCGATCGTGGCGGGCGATTCAACGGATCGCCAGCGGGCGAGCAGCAGGAGCGCGGCGATCGATGTGGAGATGGCGGAGAGGAGAAATACGAGACCGAGCCACGACGAGTCGGCCCATACTGGCCGGTTCGAGACGGCGAGCAGTACTCCCGTGTATCCCGCCAGGAAAAGACCGCCGATTATGCCGCCTACCGCCCCGATCGTGACGATGGGAGGCCGGGCCAGGAAGTGGAATCGGTGCCACCCCGGCCGCCCCTCCTCCGCCAGCATCCCCAACGATGCGAGAAAGGCGAAGAAGCTGAAGAAGAGGAGTCCCCACACGCCCACCGACATCGGCGACCACCACTTGAACATCAGCCGGCCCGTGTTGTTCTGGAACATCATGTGCCAGAATCGGAGCGGCACCCCGAGATCGACGATGAGCAGGATC
Organism: Gemmatimonadaceae bacterium; assembly: GCA_035700125.1. Lineage (GTDB taxonomy): Bacteria > Gemmatimonadota > Gemmatimonadetes > Gemmatimonadales > Gemmatimonadaceae > JADGGM01. Next base: position 16,041 of record DASSOX010000120.1, on the reverse strand, counting down.
CCGCTGATCACCGCGCCCGCGAAGGAGAGGTAGCTCGCGAGTCGCACGAACGGCTTGTCCTCTTCGCGACCGAACAACCTGACGAGACCCGCCAGTAAAAGCGCGCCGCCCGAAATCCCGCCCACGAAGAAGTACAGGATGATCAGCCAGCGGAAATGCGGCGGCTCGGTGAAGAAGGTGCTGGGGAGACCAGTCTGCATGATCACTCCTTCCCTTCGGCGTCGGAATCTTTCACATCCTTCATGCGCCTCGCTCGCAGACCGAGCGCACCGATGAAGGTCATCGCCACCGCGCCGATCGTCGAGAAGAGCGAGGAGCGCACCAGGTTTCGCGACGGAATCTTCGGCTCGCGCGGCAGGCCGTACACCTCGGGCTCGTCGACGAGGAGGAAGAAGGCGTTGAGCCCACCCAACGGACCTTTCGGATCGGCGCCGTAGAGGTAGGCGCCCTTCTCTCCCTGCTCGCGCAACTGCACCACGCGGTCGGCCGCGCGCTTGCGCAGCTCGGAGATCGGCCCGAACTGGATCGAGTCGGTGGGGCAGGCCTTGGAGCAGGCTGGTTCGAGGCCCACGCTAATCCTGTCGTAGCAGAGCGTGCACTTCTGCGCGGTGCCCGAGACATGGTTGATGTCTATAACGCCGAACGGACAGGCGGCTATGCAGTCGCGGCAGCCATTGCAGGTGTCGGACTGGATGACGACGGTATCGAACTCCGTGCGTATGATCGCCCCGGTGGGACACACCTCGAGGCATCCTGCCTGCACGCAGTGCTTGCACACGTCGCTCATCATGAGCCAGCGCCCCTCGTACGGCTCGGGGAACTGCTCTATGAACTTGACGTGACGCCAGGTTTCGCCGCTCAACCGCAGCGTATTGTCGTAACTCTGGCCGCTCATCTCGAGGTTCGCGCCGCCGTCGCCGCGCGCGGGGAGCTGGTTCCACTCCTTGCACGCCACCTCGCACGCCTTGCAACCGATGCAGACGGTGGTATCGGTGAAGAAGCCCATAGGCTCCGTCTGCGCACCGGGCGCCGTCGGCGCCGCGCGCTGTGAATCGGCGGCTCCCGATGGCCGAGCCGGATTCTGCGTGAGGATTGGAAGGGAGCGCGTGCCCATCACTCCTTCTCCACGTTGCACACGAAAGCCTTCCCCTCGTGGATCGAGACGTTGGGATCGCCCACCCAGGACGTGAGATCGTTGACCACGTCGCCCACCGCCAGCCCCTGCCAACCCCAGTGCCAGGGCATCCCCACGTGATGGATCTTCTTGCCACCGATGTTCATCGCACCGATGCGGTTGGTGACGAGCGCTCGCGCGCGTATCCTGTGACGCGGACTCGAGACGATGACGAAGTCGAGGTTCTCGATCCCGCGCTCGCGCGCCAGATCGCGGCCGATCTCTATGAACAGCTCCGGCTGCAACTCCGCGAGGTACGGGAGCCAGCGGCTCATCGCGCCGGAGAGATAGTGCTCGGTGAGACGATAGGTGGTGATCACGCACGGGTACTTCGGGTCACCCACGGGCGCGATCTGGTTGTAATCCTTCCCCTGTGCCCACCACTTGAAGACCGGATTGGATTGCTGCTTGTAGAGCAGGTTGTGCACCGGCGACTCCACCGGTTCGTAGAACGTTGGTAGAGGTCCATCCACGAGACCGCTCGGCACGAAGAGCCATCCCTTCCCATCAGGCTTCATGATGAAGGGCTCGTCGCCACCGATCGCGTCCATTCCGATGCCGCCGCGCACGGGTCGCATCGATGGCGGTTTGGTCAGTGTGAAGTCGGGCACGTCGTAACCCACCCATCGCCCGCGCGGCTGCGCACGACCGGTAACCGGATCGGGCGGATTCTCCACGCCTGGATCCCACCAGATCCACCGCTTGCGCTCACTCCACGGCTTTCCTTCCGGATCGGCCGAGCTGCGGTTGTACATCACTCGTCGGTTGGCGGGCCACGCCCACCCCCAGTTCAATTCCGCGCCGGGCGTCTCCGGCGGATCGGGCTCGCGGCGCGCGGAGAGGTTGCGATTCCACGCGGGGAACACGCCGCAGTAGATCCAGCTCGCGCACGTGGTGGACCCGTCGTCCTTGAGTTCGCCGAAGCCGCTGAGCTGTTTCGAAGGATCCGCCGTCTGGTAGCCGTTGATCTCGCGGAGGAGCTTGAGCTCGTCTGCCTCGCCGGTGGCGTGCGGCGAGCGTCCCATCTGAGGTTCGGGGTCGTAGTCCCATACGAGGTTCTTCCATCCCTCGTCGCGCGGCAGCTCGCTGCTCGCGTACCTGCGCTTGAGCCGCTTTCCGAGCTGGTAGTAGAACCAGGTATCGGTGCGGCAGTCGCCCGGCGGATCGGCGGCCTTGAAGTGCCATTGCAGCATCCGCTGCGTGTTCGTGAAGCTCCCCTCGTATTCGCCGATCTGCGTGGCGGGGAAGAAGAAGACTTCGGTCTTGATGTCTTCCACCTTCACCGAGCCGTCTTCGATCTCCGGTCCGTTCTTCCACGCCATGGCTGTCTCGGTGAGCCAGTTATCCTTGACCACCAGCCAGTCGAGCTTGCGCATTGCAGCTCGCTGCGCCGAGCCGTTGAGCGATGTCGCCGGATTCTGCCCCACGCAGAGCATCCCATTCACCTTTCCCTCGGCCATCGCCGCCATTACTGCCAGGTGCGAGAAGTCGCCGAAGATCTTCGGATGCCAGTCGTAGCCCCAGTCGTTTTCCGCCCGTGCGGCGTCGCCGTACATCGACTTGAGATACGAGATGAGGAACTTCGGCAGATTCGCCCAGTAGCCGGTGGGCGTTGTCTCGGTCGCGATGTAGTCGCGCAGCGTGTCGTGCGTCTTGAGCGCCGAGGGGGCGCTCATGTAGCCGTGAATCGAGTGGTAGAGCGTGGGTATGTCGGTGGACCCCTGAATAGCGGCGTGCCCGCGTAGTGCCATGATCCCGCCGCCCGGGCGACCCATGTTGCCGGTGAGGAGCTGCAGCAGCGCGCAGCAGGAGATCATCTGGACACCATCGGTGTGCTGCGTCCACGCGACCGCGTAGGCGAAGCTCGTGGTGCGATCGGCGCCTGAATTCGCGAGTATCGTCTCGGCGATCTTGAGGAACTTGTCGCGCGGACAGCCCGTCACCTGCTCCACCACTTCGGGCGTGTAGCGCGAGAAGTGTCGCTTCAGGATCTGCAGGACGCAGTGCGGGTCCCGCATCGATGGATCGGTCCTGGCCGTGGGCTTGAGCAGCGACTTCACGAGAATGTCCCACTTCGCAGGCGCGGCCGTCGTACCCGCGTCCATCTGGATGCCCGGTGCCCCACCCCGCGTCTGTGGTCCCTGGTTTTGCTTGGTCTGGCCGGCGCGCGCCGAGTAGGCGACCTGCTGTCCGGTAACCTGCGTTGCCGTGCCCGCGTACTGCCAACTCGATGGATCGTAGCTCCCTGTCAGTCCGCTGAAGGGCCAGGCAGTGTCTTCCTCGTGCTTCTGAAGTCCCGAGAACACGCCATCGAGATCTTCGGCTCCCTCGAAGTCGGGCGAGACGATCGTGGCCGCGTTCGTGTACGTGGACACGAACTTCTGGAAGAACGGATCGCTATGCCATCGATCGCTGCTCAGCACATGGTTGATCAAACCGCCCAGGAAGGCGATGTCGCTTCCGGCACGGATGGGTGCATGGAGATCGCAGTTGGCGCTCGTGCGAGTGAAGCGCGGATCCACGTGAATGAGCTTGGCGCCGTTCAACCGCGCGCGGAGCGGCCAGCGGAAGGCCACCGGGTGACACTCCGCCATGTTCGAGCCCATGATCACCACGCAGTCCGACTGCGCCATGTTGCGCGGGTACATGGTTGCTGCGCCTCTGCCAAGCCGTGCCCCCAGACCGGGGACGCTGGAGCTATGTCATATTCGGGCCTGGTTTTCGACCGCTATGATCCCCATGCCGCGACAGAACTTCTGCGCTATGTGATTGAATTCGTTGTCGAGCGTGGCGCCGCCGAGCGCGAAGATGGCCGGCGTGGAGTTCACCAGCTTTCCGTTGGGGAGGCGCTCTATGAAAGTCTCGTCGCGCGTCTTGCCCACGAGCTCGGCCACGCGATCCATCGCCCACTCGAGATCCACTACCTCCCAGTCGCTCGCACCGGGCTTCCGGTGCAGCACCTTCGTGGGGCGGTTGACGTTCTTGTGGAGCTGGTAGATGGCGGCGCCCTTGGGGCAGAGCGTTCCCTCGTTGTGCGGACTGCGCGGATCACCTTCGATGTTGATGATCTCGCTGTCCTTCACGTGTATGAGCGTCGCGCATCCCACCGAGCAGAATGGACAGATACTGGGGACCGCCTTGCTCCCCTTGATGCGCAGTTCCTGCGCTCGGGCGCGTGCCGGTGCGAGTGCGAGACCGAGACCGGCAATGCCGCCGAGTGCGGTGCCGGCACCGGCATGGGCGGCGTAGCGCAGGAAGTCGCGGCGAGAAAGATCCATGGTGAGATCCGATGCGTTGACGAGGAATGCAGATGGCCCGCGTAGCTCGGGATTTCGTCCGCTTCGGGTTGCGCACGCAAGATGTGCACCGGGTTCTCCCTGGCGTGCGCCGTCGTGCGAGACACGCGATCGAGCATCGAGCAGAACTTCGCCCGATGCTCGAGATGCGTGTGTTCGAAAGTAGAGTCACTTACTCGGCAGGCCGAACACGAAGATCGCCTCGCCCAATGGATAACCCAGCTGGAAGTTGCCGCCGCAGGCCATGCCGATCATCTGCTGACCGTGCAACTCGAAGCTCATGGGAGCGGCGTTGCAGCCAGCACCCGCGTGGAACTGCCAGAGCAGCTTGCCCGTCTTCGCATCGAATGCGTCGAAGCTGCCGTTGCCCTCACCCGTGAAGACGAGTCCACCTGCCGTGGCCAGCGACCCGCCCATCATCGGCTGATCGATCTGCTTCTGCCACGCGACCTTCCCCGTCTTGAGATCGAGAGCGGTGAATGTGCCGTTCTGCGATGCGCCCGGGGCGAGCTTGAATGCCGAGCCGAGCCAGAGTTTGCCTCCGGGGTAGGCCGGCGTTTCCTGCGTGGTGTAGATCATCGGCTGGTTGAGCCCGGCCACGTAGGCGTAGTTCAACTCGGGATTCACGGAGATGGGCGACCACTCCGTCCCACCGTTTGCACCCGGGAGCATGTGCGTGCCCTGCGGAGTCGGGAGCGCGAACATGTTCTCCTGCGGCGTGAAGTTCTCCGTCCTGCGAATCAGCTTCCCGGTCTTCGCGTCGAGCACGTACGCCCACGCAGTCTTGCCGGCCTGCACGACCACTTTCCTGCCGTCGAGCATCATGACTGCCGGCGGCGACGTTTCATCGAGGTCCCATACATCGTGCGGCACCGCCTGGAAGTACCAGCGCGTTTTTCCCGTGGTCGCATCGATCGCGACGACACAATCGGTGTACAGGTTGTCACCCGGACGCAGCGCGCCATGAAGATCGGGTGAGGGATTGCCCACGGTGACGTAGAGCATGTTCAGGTCCTTGTCGTAGGCGGGCGTCATCCACACGCCTCCGCCTCCATGCTTCCATGCGTCAGCGTACTTGGCGCTGTCGGCTTTCTCCTGCTGGATGTCGCGATGCAGGTCGGTCCCCTGGGCCGTCTTCTCCCAGGTACCCCACCAGCCGTTGGGCGCCACCGAGTCCTCGCCAGGCGCGGGGATCGAGTACCAGCGCCACACCGGTTTGCCGGTGTCTATATCGAGCGCGTCGAGATGGCCACGAATACCGTACTCGCCGCCGGAGACTCCCACTACGACCGTCTTGCCGACCACCAACGGTGCCGCGGTGATGCTGTAACTCGAATCGGGATCCGCGATCTGCGTGTCCCAGGCCACCTTGCCGGTTTTCGAATCGAGGGCCACCACGTGTCCGTCGAGAGTACCGAAGAACACCTTCCCCGGCGCCAGCGCCACACCACGGTTGTCCGGACCGCAGCAGTACGAAGCTGGCGCCAGCTTGTAGGCGTAGCGCCAGATCTCCTGCCCCGTCTCCAGATTGTAGGCGATGAACGCCTCGTCGTACGCCGTGGTGACGTACATCGTGTCGCCCTTGACGATGGGCGTGACCTCGAACGAGCCAGGCTTGGTGCCGGTCTGGAAGACCATCTTGGGAACCAGCGACTTCACGTTCTGCGTGTTGATCTGCTTCAACGTGGACCATCGCTGATTCCAGTCCGAGCCGCCGTACGTCGTCCAGTTGGCCTGGGCGTGCGCAGTGGCCGCGCCGCCGAATGCGAACAGGCCGAGTGCGAGCCAACCGATTCGCGCCGTCAGCCTATCTCTACCACCGTACATATCGATTCCTCCAGGATCATGGATTTCGCATACCGGAGGTCTCTAGGGAGGCCCAATCGTGCCAGTATTTGTTGGGGTGGACGCGGTTGGTGAGACCATGAAGTTGATGTACATCCCGCTCACGGCATGCCCTGGGACGCCACATGCAATCAGGTAGTGCCCAGCCTGGTCGGCCTTGAAGTGCATCGTGTCGTGGCCAGTCTGGGGAGAAAGCCCATCGAAGAGGTGGGCAGTGTAGGCTCGAGGGAACGCGGCCTTGCTCGGCGCTGCCGGGATCGGCTTCTGATCGTCGATCACGATCGCCGAATGGGGGATGGCGTCCTCGTTGAGGAAATCGATATCCACCGTCCACCCTACCGGTACCGTGATCGTCTGGTCTCCGCTCGAGCCGCCGTTGAAGTTGAGGCCTCCGAGCGCGCTGGTCGCCGCCGCGACGAGCTTCAGATAGACCGTGCTGTCCGACGAGTTGTACGACAGGTACTTGTTGACCGTCGTGGAGTCGGTGTGTGAGGCGGCCGCGTCGGCTCGGTGCGTGGCGCGCGGCTGCGACGCCGTCGCCGCGATCGCCCCTCCGGATCGCGCCGCGATCGGGACGCCGCCTGGTTCTTCCTGGTGGTGAGCGCATCCGGCCGCCACCGCTACCAGCGCCGCTATCAGTGGTACGAGCACCGTTCCAGTCATCTATGTATGCCTCCGTGACCGCGCTCATGTCACGGCCACGATGATGTACGCCGTGTGCACTGCGTGCGCGCGGGCCGGTGGCCGCGATCCACTACCGCTTCCATTCAGGACGGAAGCCGAATGGCCGTCGATGCGGCTACACTCCTACTTGCTGAAACGCGCGCAAGAGGCACGCCATATGGGGCGGGCGATGTAACAAGGAGCGGCCCGCGCCATCGGGCGCTGGCCGTACTACATTCCTCGCGAGGAGGAAGGAACATGGGCTCTGCCACCAATCGGACATCCGCTCGCTCGCGTGCCACCACCGGCGCCGACTCGCAGCGCGAAGCGCCTCTCCGCATGGATACGGAGGCGTTCCGCCGAGCCGGCCATGCGCTGGTCGACTCGATAGCCACATTTCTCGACTCAGTACCGGAACGGCCAGTGACCCGCGGAGAGTCGCCGGAGGAAATCCGAAGCGCGCTCGATGCGAAGCGAACCCTTCCCGATAAGGGAGACGACGCGGCAGCCCTCCTCCGCGATGCTTCCCGGCTCCTCTACGAACATTCCCTGCTCAACGGGCATCCGCGATTCTTCGGCTACATCACGTCTTCTCCCGCGCCGATCGGGATGCTCGCCGACCTGCTAGCCTCAGCGGTGAATCCCAACGTGGGCGCCTGGCGGCTCTCGCCGATGGCCAGCGAGATCGAGGCGCAGACGATTCGCTGGATCGCGGAGCTCGTGGGCTACCCCACGTCGTGCGGCGGGCTGCTCGTGAGCGGCGGCAACATGGCGAACATTGTAGGTCTCTTCGCGGCACGCGCGGCGGCCGCGCAATGGGACGTGCGCACGGCTGGAGTGGCCGCTAGCGCTGCCCGCCCACTCCGCGTCTATGCGTCGAAGGAGACGCACACCTGGCTGCAGAAGGCGGCCGACCTCTCGGGACTCGGCACCGACTCCGTTCGCTGGATCACCACCGACGACGATCTGCGCATGGACGTGGCCGAGCTGCGCGCGGCCGTGGAGCGCGACCGCGCGGCGGGCGACCTGCCGATGATGGTGGTGGGGACGGCTGGCTCGGTGAGCACGGGCGCTGTCGACCCGCTCACGGAGCTCGCTGAGCTCTGCCAGCGCGAACGGATCTGGTTCCACGTGGATGGCGCGTATGGTGCTTTCGCCGCCGCGCTCCTCGATGCGCCAGCCGAGCTGCGCTCCCTCTCGCTGGCCGATTCGGTGGCGATGGATCCGCACAAGTGGCTCTACGCTCCGCTGGAGGTTGGCTGCGTACTCGTCCGCGATGCGGAGCGGCTGCGCAACGCGTTCTCGTATCACCCGCCCTACTACCACTTCGGGCAGGAGGCGACGAATTTCGTGGACCTCGGTCCGCAGAACTCGCGTGGCTTTCGCGCGCTCAAGGTGTGGCTCGCGCTTCGGCAGGTGGGACGCGAGGGTTACGTGCGGATGATCGGCGATGATGTTCGCCTCGCCGGGAGCTTACACGCCGTGGTTACCGAGCACCCCGACCTCGAGCCCTTCACGCTCGCGCTCAGCATCTCCACCTTCCGCTACGTACCACGCGACCTGCGGAGCCGACTCGGCGAAGATGACGTCGAGCACTACCTCGATGCGCTGAACAAGGAGCTCCTCGAGCGCATCCAGCTCTCCGGCGAAGCGTTCGTCTCCAACGCGGTGATTCGCGGTCGCTACGTACTGCGCGCGTGCATCGTGAATTTCAACACCACGCCGGCCGACGTGGAGTCGCTGCCCGACATCGTCGCCCGGATAGGGCGCGATGTCGACTCTGCGATCAGACCGCGCGCACAGCTCTGAGGCGTCAGTCCCGGTCACGAGCGGGCGGCTTCACGCACGCGCAAGAGCCAGGAGCTCTCGCACGTTCACGCCGCGCCAGAGCCGTTCGCGCATGGCCCGCGTATCGGCGAGCGCGCGCGCGCCTTCCGGCGTCACGTCGAAGAGTCGGCGTGACGACCCCTCTTCCACGACTCTGCTCGATGTGAGCAGCCCCTTCGACTCCAGACGGTCGAGTGTGGCGTACACCGCACCGATCGAGAGCTCACGCCCCGTAGCTCCCTCGATCTCCCGACGCGCCTGCATGCCGTACGCCTCCCCACGCGTGCGAAGAATGGCAACCACGACCTGCTCCTCGAGCACGCCCAGCGGGGCGAATGGAGAATCTGCCAACGGCTCCGATCTCCGAGTCATTGTTCGCGCATCGCCAGCACAGGATCCACCGTCCCGGCGCGACGCGCCGGAAGGAATGCCGCCGCGGTCCCTATCGCGAGCAGTGCCACGCTCGCGGCCGCGAAGGCCAGCGGGTCTACCATGCTCACTCCGTAGAGGAATGACGCCAGCAGACGAGCGAGCACCACGGTTCCCAGTGCGCCCAGGACGATGCCCGCCACGACGAGCGCCGCGCCCTGTCCCACGATGTGCGTGACCACGCGCGAGCCGGGAAGACCGAGCGCCACTCGTATGGCCCAATCGCGCTGGCGGCGCGCGGCGAAGTGCGAGATCACTCCATAGATCCCCACCGCGCCGAGCACGAGCGCCAGCGCCGAGAGCAGGGTGAGCAGCGACATCACCTGCCGTGCGGGACCCACAGCGTTGTCGAACACTCTGTCCATCGTGGTGGCGCCCTGCACCGCGAACGCTGGTGCCACTTGCCGCACTATGCGGCGCGCCGCATCGATCACCGCGGGAGCATCACCGGGACGGTTGGCACGGATCACGAAACTCGCCGCATTCCCGAACCAGGGCGCCTGCCCGGCCAGGTAGTAGCGCACCGGCGCCGCCGAATCCGTCAGCGCGGCCTCGGCTACGTTGGCCACCACGCCCACCACACGCTGCGGCGCATCGAAGCCGCCACCTATTCGCCGACCTACGGGATCGCCGCTGGGGAAGTACTTCTTCACGAATGCCTCGTTCACCACGACCGACATCTCGGCCGTGCTGTCATCGTCGGCGATGGGGTGATCGGAAGCGTCGAAGGTGCGGCCGTCGCGGAGCCCGATCCCGAGCGTCTCGAAGTAGTCGGGCGTCACGACGCGGAAGTAGGTGAAGGTGCGCGCCGCATCCGGATTTCCCTCCACGGTCACGCCGAAACTGTCGCCCCCGCCGCGCAGGGGGATCTTCATGGCCGCCCCCACCGAGCGGACGCCCGGGATAGACTCGAGAGATCCGACGATCTCAGCGACTTTCTGCTGGCGCTCCGACGACCCCATCTGAGTGCTCGATATCACGTCCACCACGGCCACGCCATTCGTGGTGATCCCCGGATCGATAGCGTACAGATTGGCGACGCTCCGTACGAGGAGCGCTGCCGCCGAGGCGATGAGCATCGCGAGTGCGACTTCCGCCACCACCAGCCCGCGCTCGAGCCGGCCGCCGCGCCCCTGGATACCGCCAGTGCGCGCGCGGATGAGGGTGCCGCGCAGATCACCTCGCCATAGCGATGCGGCTGGAACGAGCACCACCACCAGGATGGCCATGACGGCGATCGCGAGGGCGGCAACGAAGATGCTCCAATCGAAAGAGGCACTTTCGGCCCAGGCGCCGATCGGGAGCGCACCCGCGATCACGCGGTAGCCGGCAGCGGCCAGCGCCGCACCGAGCAGGCCCGCACCCACTCCCAGCAGTACCGCCTCCACGATCATTTGCTGCATGAGTCGCGCGCGGCTCGCGCCGAGCGCCGAACGCACCGCGAGCTCCGACGCTCGTCCCTCCACCTGCCCGAGCATCAGCGCGGCCACGTTGGCGCAGGCGATGAGCAGGATGAGTCCCATCGCTACGAAGGTCGCCACGAGCGCGGGACGCATGGAGCCCACCAGCGCATCGCGCAACGGCGTCAGGGTCGCATTCCGAGTCTTGTCCGCACCGATATCGTAGTCGAAGCGATCACCGATGATCTGCGTCAGACGCTGGAGCTGTGCGTCCATCTCGTGGACATTGCCACCAGGCGCCACTCGGCCGACGAGTGCATAGCTCCCGTTCCTTCCCTGCGGGTCGAGCGGTTTGGTGTGCCAGATGCGAACCGCTGGATCCGGGAACCAGAAGCCGCGCGGCATCACGCCCACCACGGTTTGCGGCGCGCCGTCGAGCATGAGCCGCGTGCCGATTATGGACCGCTGTCCACCGAGCTCCTGCCAGAGTCCGTAGCTGATCAATGCCACCGGCTCCGCGCCCTCGGCATCGTCACCAGCGCGGAAGCCGCGGCCGATGAAGGGATGGGCACCGAGCACGTCGAACAGTTCCGATGACGCGGTGATACCGGGGATGAGTCGCGCCGGTGCGTCGCCCTGACGCAGTGTCACGTCACCCGGCCGATAGGCGCCCACTGCGCGGAAGCCGGGGAAGTTGCCGCGGAGATAGAGGAACTCCTCTTCCGTCCACCAGCCCGGCATCCAGAACATCCCGATCTCGTTCGCGTTGGCGTACGGAAGCGGCTCGAACATCAGCGGACGCGCGACGCCGAAGACCGCCGCGGTCCCGCCGATTCCGAGCCCGAGGGTAAGCACCGCCATCAGCGTATACACTGGACGCGCGCGCAGCCTGCGGGCGGCGTAGCGGGCATCCACGAACAGTGTCTTCAGCATTGACCCTCCAGGCCTGTAGGCGTTGGCGCGCGGTTCGAAGCCGGTCCAGCTGCGCCACCAGCACCAGCCGAGCAGCGGCGGCGCGGAGCGCAGCGCCTGGCGCCAGAGCCAGCGCCGGGCCTCGGCGCGGCCCCCCCGCGCTGCATGCACCGCGTACTCGGCGGCCAGGTCCGCGAGCACCTCGTCGCGCTCGGCGCGCGGTAGGAGGAGACGGAGTAGCAGCATCGGGAGCCGGGGAAGCGACCGGCGCAGGCGGGGGTCTTCGGTAGCGCGCATACCCGTTCTACGGCGTGGCTTTCCGGAAAGTTTCTACATTGTAGAACAGGCAGTGCCGCCCCTGCTCACGCCGACCGCTTCCGATACTGTCGGACGGCGAGCGTGAGTACCAGCGCACCCGTGACGGCGAGGATTCCGATCTCGCCGGCCACATCCGCCAGACCGGCGCCCTTCAACAGCACCTCGCGCATCAGCCGCACGAAGTGCGTGATCGGACTCGCATCCGCGATCCACTGAGCCCAGCGGGGCATCCCGCTCACCGGGGTGAAGATCCCGCTCATCAGTATGTAGATGAGCATTATCGCGAAGTTCACGAACATCGCCTGCTGCTGCGTTTCGGCAACCGTGGAGACCCAGAGGCCGATCCCGAGAGCCGCCACCAGGTACACGCCGGCAGCGAAGAAGACTATCACGAGACTCCCGCGCATAGGCACCTGGAATACGATCCACGCGAGGAGAAGCCCGATGGCGAGATCGAGCAGCGCCAGACTCCAGAGAGGGATGAGCTTGGCCGCGATGAAAGTCGAGCGCGTGACCGGGGTGACGTTCAACTGGTCCAGAGTCCCCGACTCCTTCTCGCGCACGATGTTCATGGCCGTTAGGAGCGTGCCCACCATCGTCACCAGCACGACGAGTATCCCGGGCACCATGAAGTCGGTATACTCGAGCTCCGCATTGTACCAGCCGCGCTGTCGCACCTCGATCATCCCGCTCCCCCGCCGCGGCGGCGGCTCCAAACGGGCGCTGGCCACGGCGAACGCCGGGCTCACTTCCGCGCCCAACTCCGTCGAGTACGCGGCGAGAATCTGGCTGGCGTACGCTTGCGTGACGGCGGCCGCGGCTCCGTCTTCGGCGTCGAGTACCAGCTGCACGGGCGCGCTCCGCTCGCGCACGATGTCGCGCTCGAAGCCATGAGGAATCACCAGAATGGCGTTCACATCGCGGTCCAGCATCGCCTCGTCCGCGACCGAGAGCGACTGCGACGACGCCGCGAGGACGAAGCGCCCCGAGGCCTCCAGTCGCTGCACGACGCCACGAGACATGGGAGTGTGGTCACGATCCACCACGTACAGTCGCGAGCTCTTCACCTCGAACGTGGCAGCGTTCGCGAGGATCAACATCTGCGCCAGCGGCATCACGAAGAGCATCGTGACGATGGTGCGATCGCGGAAGATCTGCAGAAACTCCTTGCGGATGAGGAAGCGGAGCGCGCGCACGGTCAGGCGAGCCTCGGCTTGAAACTGCGGATGGCGACGAGCATCAGCACCGCCAGCATCACCACGAGTACGGCGATCGGCTGCCAGAGATAGTGCAGTCCCACGCCCTTCAGCATGATCCCGCGCGCTATGACAATGAACCAGCGCGCGGGGATCACGATGGTGACCGGCTGGAGCCAGCCGGGGAGGCTCGCTATCGGAAAGATCATCCCCGATAGGAGCGTGGTGGGGAGCATGGTGCCAGCCATGGCGCCGAGCATCGCGGCGCGCTGAGAGCTGGTGCGCGCTGCTATGAACACTCCGAGCGCCAGCCCTACCATGGCGTACAGCGTGGAGGTGATGAGGAGCAGCGTGATGCTGCCACGGAAGGGGACGGCGAATATGAGCCACGCCGCGAGGAGCGCGGTGACGACGTTGGCGAATGCGAGGCCGAGGTATGGAAGAACCTTCCCCACGATGATCTGCCAGGGGCGGAGCGGCGAGACGAGGAGAATCTCCAGCGTGCCTCGCTCCTTCTCCCGTGAAAGAGAGATAGACGTCATGAGCGCCGTCACCAGCGTGAGCACGAGCGCTATCAGGCCGGGGACGAAGAGATTCGCGCTCTCGAGCGAGGGATTGAAGCGCATGCGGGTCTGCGTCACGATCCGCACGCCCTCTCGCCCCGGGCCGCGCTCCGCCTGGTAGCTCGCGATCACGGCACGGGCGTAGGCCTGCATCCTGCTCCCGGTGTTGGGATCCGAGGCATCGGTAATCACCAGCACGCGCGCGGGAGTGCCTCTCGCGAGATGGTCGGCGAAACCCGGCTCGAATACCACCGCCACGTCCGCGAGCCCGCGACGGAAGATGGGCTCGACCTCCGCGGTCGTGGCCGAAATGTCCACGAGATCGAAGCGACCGTTCCCGAGGAAACGCGCGCGCAGCGCGACGGTGGCGTGGTCAGGTGACGGATCCACGAATACCGTGCGTATGTGATTCACGTCCGTCCTGAGCGCGAAGCCGAAGAGCACCACCATCGCGAGCGGCAGGAGGAGCAGGATGGTAAGAGTCTGGCGATCACGTAGGATATGCCTCAGCTCCTTCGCCATGAAGGCGGAGAGCGGGGAAGAACGATGTGCCATGTGTGCCCTCCCCTCGTCAGCGCCGTTCGGGAGCAGGGCGCGCGGCGGGGCCCGCGCCGGTCGCGGCTACGGCTCCGGCATCCGGACGTGCCAGGCGCACGAAGAGCTCGTCCAGGGTCGCGACGTGATTATCCCGCTTCAGGTCATCGGGCGTACCCATCGCGGCGATGCGTCCGTCCACCATTATCGAGACACGGTCGCAGTACTCCGCCTCGTCGAGGTAGTGAGTTGTGACGAACACCGTAGTCCCGCGCGATGCTGCCGCGTAGATCATCTCCCAGAACTGCCGGCGCGTGATGGGGTCCACCCCGCCGGTGGGCTCATCGAGAAAGACCACCGCCGGCCGGTGCAGCATCGCCACCGAGAAGGCCAGCTTCTGCTTCCAGCCGAGTGGGAGGGCGGACACGCGCTCGTCGGCGGCGTTCTCGAGTTGTAGCTCGCGGATGAGAGAACCGCCGCGCTCACGGATCCCGGCGTCGCTCAGGCCGTAGATGCCGCCATACAACGTGATGTTCTCACGCACGGTGAGATCCTCGTAGAGCGAGAATCGTTGGCTCATGTAGCCGATGCGGCGGCGCACCTGGTCCGCCTGCGTGAGAACGTCGAAGCCGGCGACGCTCGCGCGCCCGGATGTGGGAGCGAGCAGGCCGATGAGCATCTTGATGGCTGTAGTCTTCCCCGCCCCGTTGGCGCCGAGGAAGCCGAAGACCTCACCTTCATCCACGTGGAAGGTGATGGCGTCCACCGCGGTGAAGCTTCCGAAGCGGCGAGTAAGCTCGTGCACGTCTATGGCGAGCGTCACGCGGCGGCCGCCTCCGGCGCTCCCATGAGCGCCATGAAGGTGTCCTCGATTCCAGGCTCGATCCGCGCCACTTCGGCGCCGGCGAAGCCCCGCTCGCGGAGAAAGCTCCGCACCTCGGCGGCGATGGCATCCGCATCGCCGCCGGTGCGCGAGTCGCTGTAGTGCAGCTCGTCGCCGAACGGAAAGACGGACGCCGAGTGCGGGAGGTCGCGTAATGCTCGGAGCATCGCGTAGCGATCGCCACCGCGGACGGAGAAGAGCAGGTTGGGAAAGCGCCTCCCGATCGCTCCAGGATCGTCTATGG
Organism: Gemmatimonadaceae bacterium; assembly: GCA_035700125.1. GTDB lineage: Bacteria > Gemmatimonadota > Gemmatimonadetes > Gemmatimonadales > Gemmatimonadaceae > JADGGM01. Next base: position 757 of record DASSOX010000120.1, on the reverse strand, counting down.
CCAGGATGCGACCCTGCTGGATGAGCGCGACCCGATCGCAGCGACTCGCCTCGTCCATGTAGGGAGTGGATACCACGATCGGCAGACCCGACTCGCGCAGCGAGTCGAGCAGATCCCAGAATTCGCGCCGCGAAACGGCGTCCACGCCGGTGGTGGGCTCATCGAGGAAGAGGATGTCGGGGCGGTGCACGAGCGCGCACGAGAGCGCGAGCTTCTGCTTCATCCCGCCCGAGAGCGCGCCCGCCCGGCGGTCGCGAAAGGGCTCGATCTGGCTGTAGATGGGAGCGATGAGATCGTATCCTTCCTCGAGCGTGGTGCCGAACACCGACGCGAAGAAGCGAAGATTTTCCTCCACGCCGAGATCGGGATAGAGCGAGAATCTCCCCGGCATGTACCCGACACGCTCGCGGATCGCCCACATGTCGCGCACGACGTCGAATCCCAGCACGCTGGCGCTCCCCGAATCGGCGAGAAGGAGCGTGGTGAGAATACGGAACAGCGTCGTCTTCCCGCCACCGTCGGGGCCCACGAGTCCGAAGATCTCCGAGCGCTCGACTTCGAACGATACGTCGTCGAGCGCCACGACATCGCCGAAGCGCTTGCCGAGCCCGCGCACCTCGAGCGGTACCGACGCCTCGTTCACCGCGCGCTCTCCTCGAGCGGTGCACGCGCACTGTCGGTGGATGAGGCGGCGAAGGCGACATCCGCCGGCATCCCGATCTTGAGCGCTCCATCAGGGTTTGCCACGCGGATCTTC
>DASSOX010000119.1:0-10818 GCA_035700125.1 Gemmatimonadaceae bacterium | reverse complement strand
GGATCCGCTTGGCCGTCTTCCAGTCCAGCACGAACTCTCCTCGCTTCAGATCCACCGGAATTAGAAAGAGCGCCATGGCCGCCGCGATGGCGATCGTAGAGTCGCTCACGTAAGGAGCCCACGTCTGGATGCCGGGGATGGTAACGCTCCCGAACTCCTTGGGAGAACGCAGCACCCAGGCGGCCGCCGTAAGTGCGAAAACGAGACCCGTCAGCTTCTCTGGCCGGCTGGGCGCTCCCAGCTTCGCGCGCTCGCCCGCGATTATCGCCGCGGCATCGCCCGAGAGCTCTCCCGGCGGATGCAGGAAGCGAGTGAGCACGACCCACGCGAGCGGGAGCATCACCGCCGCCACCGGGACGCCCACGGCCATCCATTGCAGGAAGCCGATCTGGCGGTGGAAGATCTCACTCACAGCGCCGGCCAGCACCGCGTTCGGGGGCGTGCCGATGAGTGTCGCGATCCCACCTATCGAAGAGGCGAAGGCCACGCCGAGCATCAGCGCGATGCCGAAGTCGTACGGTCCTTCGTGATCCTGCGGACGGAACATCTCTCCCACGGCCAGCGCGATCGGGAGCATCATGGCGGCGGTGGCGGTGTTGGAGATCCACATCGATATGAAGGCCGTCGCCAGCATGAAGCCCAGCACCAGTCGGTTCGGGCTCGTGCCCACCGCCGCCATGATGCGCAGCGCGATCCGCTTGTGCAGTCCCCATCTCTCCATGGTCACGGCCAGCAGGAAGCCGCCCATGAAGAGGTAGATGAGGTCATTGGCGTAGGGCGCCGCCGCGTCGCTCGCATCCAGTACGCCGAGCGTCGGGAAGAGCGCCAATGGAAGGAGCGCGGTCGCGGGAATCGGGATGGCCTCGGTCACCCACCACACCGCCATGAGCAGTGCCACGGCCGCGGTGCGCCAGCCCGCAGCGCTCAATCCGGATGGCGGCGGCGCGAGGAGCATCACCACGAATACGGCGCCGCCGATTATCAGGCCGAGCCGCTTCGCTCTCCCGTACTGGCTTTCGTCGTTCGGGTCCTCCATGTGGTCTCCTCTGACGGGCAGGCGGTCGCGCGGTTGCGCGGAGCGCGCCTGGCGAGGTCAAGGATATTCACTGGAGGACGATATTGTCCACTGCCGCCACGGGCGGGATGTACCACGGCGTGCGGCGCCCTACTTCCCCTGCTTCTCCATCGTCTTCGCCGCGAACTCCTTCGACTTCCCGCGCGGGATGCTCAGTGTCTCCCACTTCGCTCCCGCGTAATGCTTCGCCAGGATGATCACCTGCCCCGCGTGCATCGACTGATGCGCCACCTGCCGCAATAATGCCTGCACCACGGTGTGCGGCTCGCCCCGGATCTTCACCGTCTTCAGGAGATCATCGGCACTCAGCGAATCGAGCGCGTTCCACAGCGCACTCCACCCGCGCTCCCACCTCGCCGCTATCGCCTCGCGCGTATCACCCGCCTCGCGCTCGAACTCCGCGTCGCGATCGCGCGTCGGCTTCTCGCCGTCGCTCGCGAGGAAATTCGTGAAGCGCGACTCGAGGTTGCCGCTCATGTGCTTCATCAGCAGCGCGATGCTGTTCCCATCTTCCTCGAGCGGCTGGAAGAATTGTTCGTCGTTCACCTGCGCGGCGGCGCGCTCCACGTTCGTCTTCACGCTCTCGAACCGCTGCCGTGCGTCGGTCAGGAACGCGCGGCCGATGCCATCGCGGCCGCCTGCCTTGGCTTCACTCATAACTCCGATGCCCCACTCGTCTGTAGAAATCTGCGCCTCCAGATGCTGCTCGCTGTCTCCGATCACGAACGATGCCGGACGCTCTTCGACCCCTCCGCGACCGCATCCCCTTCTGGCCGCTTCGCGCCGTCGTCCGTGGAGTACGATGAATCGCGGCTCTCCTTCAGCGTGCCCGCCGTAGTGCCGAACGTGCGAGCGAAGTTGCTCGCGAACACATCGGGCTCTACCGCCATCGGCCGCCGGAGCGACCCTTTCCCGTTAGCCATCTATCTCTCCCTTCCAGATTCGGGGTCTCACATCCAACCCTGCGATGCTCATGACAGCGTCGCCGTCCCACCACCGCCGTCTTCACGTCTGAGGGTGAACCCCACGCCGCGCACCGTCTGCAACAGCGGCTCGCCCGCGGCCCGCTGGAGCTTCCGGCGCAAATTCCCGACGTGAACGTCGACGACGTTGCTTCCCGGATCGAAATTCATGTCCCAGACTTTCTCCAGCAGCGTCGTACGACGGACGACCTCTTCGGGATGCAGCATGAAGTACTCGAGAAGCTGGAACTCCTTGGTCGTCAGATTCAACGCGCGATCGCCGATCGTCACTACGTGCCGCAGGCGGTCCAGCGCTATCGTGGCGTACCTCAACACGTCGAGCCGCTCGGCCCCGCCGCGCCTGTGGAGCGCGCGAATCCTTGCAAGCAGCTCGTCGAACTTGAATGGCTTCGCCAGGTAATCGTCGGCCCCGGCATCGAGGCCACGAACCACATCTTCCATCGCGTCACGCGAAGTCAACATCAGAATCGGCGTGCTGCGCCCCTCGCGGCGGAGCTCCATGGCGATCTGGAACCCGTTCTTCTTCGGCAATACCACATCGAGCAGGATGATGTCGTAGTCGTTCACGTGGGCCAGCAGCGTCGCCTCGTCACCGTCGGGCGCAATGTCCACGACGTGGCCCTCTTCCCGCAGGCCGTGGTCGATGAACCCGGCCACCATACGATCGTCTTCCACGACGAGGATCTTCATAGCTACTGAATATCGATTCCGCGGCTGAATTGCATCGGAAGCCGAGGTGAAGATCTCTTCATGCTGCCGCAGCCGGAACTTCGAGGATGAAGCGGCCTCCCCCTTCAGGACGTGAAACTGCATTGAGCTCGCCCCCGAGCAACCGCGCGAGCCGCCGGGAAAGTGGCAGACCCAACCCGAGCCCGCGACTCTCCTCGCCCGCGCTGGTCACGTAGACATCGAAGATGCGTTCCGTCTCGTCGGGTGGGACACCGGGGCCATCGTCATCCACCTGGTAGCGGACGCGGCCTCCATCCGCCGTGATGCGGATTCGCACGGTGCTCCGCATCGGAGCGTACCTGATCGCGTTGCCAAGCAGGTTCACCAGGATCTGCTCGACCCTGCTCGCGTCTGTCTCACAGTTCGGCAGATCGGGGTCCGACGCGATCTGAAGGACGACGCTCTTACGATCGGCCGCGGGGGTCACTCGCTCCATCGCATGCCTCGCGATGGAAGTGGGTTCCACCGCCGCGATTACCGGCTTCAGACGGTCCTCGTCCAGCCGGCTGAGGTCCAGCAGGTCGTTTATGAGACCGATCGCACGTTCGGCCGATTCAAGCACCTCGAACGCCGCATGCGGAACCGTTGCCGGATCTCGCTTGCGTATCAGCATCTCCGACCAGCCGTAGACCGCCGCGAGAGCGTTCCGGAGCTCGTGGTTCACCATCGCGAAGAACCGCTCGCGGGCGCGATGTAGCTGCTGCACCTCCTCCAACAGCCGGGCGCTCTCCTCGTGGTGACGCGCGTTGTCTATCGCCGCGGCGGTCCTCGCCGAGAGTAGAACGGCGATGTCCTCATCCTCTCCGGTGAATTGCTCCCCGGTGTTCTTGCCAGCCAGGAAGAGGCTCCCGGCGATGCCGCGACTATCGATGATCGGTACGCCGAGGAACGAGTGCATCATCGGGTTCGTCGCGGGGAGTCCGCGAGAGTCGGCCCGCGCGATCAGATCCGCCAGACGGACAGGTCGGGCCTCGCGAACGATAAGACCGAGGATATCGTGATCGCTCCGCGAGGAATCCGCAGCTCCCTCTCGCGCGGGATGGGTTCCGTAGGTGGTGAAGCTCTCGAGGATCTTCCGATCCGGCCCGAGCACCCCGATCGCCGCGTAGCGAGCACCGGTCACCTGGCCGGCTACCTCCACGACGCGCTGGAGGACTCCCACGAGAGACGCCTCTGTTATGAGCACCGATGTCGCGCCCTCGAGTTGCCTCAGGCGATCCACCATCGATGGTCTGCGCGCGCTGGCTGGCCGGGGCATGCTGGAAGATACCGCCGAGCCGAGCCACGTGAAGCGGCGGTTATGGAAGACTTCCTTGTCGCTTCATGCTTCCTTCACGACCAGCCCGCGATCTTCTACAGCGAGATGGCGGTGGCAGAAACGACTGCCCGGCCGCCATCGAACACACAAGGAGATTCGAGTATGAAGCGATTCGCATTTGCTGCCATCGTCGGCGCGCTGAGTGTCGGGATGCTCTTCGCATCGCCCAATACGGCCGTGGCCCAGAGCAAGGCGCCCCCAGGCGGCGCATATCAGCCAGTGAGCAAGCTGGTTCCGCTCCCCAACTTCCTCCCCGGACTCGGGACGCTCTACGTGGATCCCGCATCGCTTCCCGCCGGGCCATTTCTCGCCTACGACCATCAGGGGAAGCTGGTGAGCACGATCTACATGATCCCGATCTCGGACATGGATGCTCACAAGAATTTCAGCGACCTCAAGGTCGCCCAGGAGCGCGCCGATCACGTGGACATCGTCTTCAACGCGGGCCATCCGGGCGTGGCGGTGCCGCACTACCACATCATCGTGTGGTACATATCGAAGGCGGATGTAGCGAAGCTGGCCAGATGACAGACCTTTCGCGCCGCGAATTCCTCGTGGTTGGCGGCATGGCGCTCGTCGGTTTCGGCTTCGCGCCGGACCGCCGGGCGCCGGCGACGGCTCTCGAGGTGATCGAGATGCGCAGCGACGTCGCGGGCTCGCGCGTCTGGTTCGATCCGATCGGGCTCCTGGTAGTTCCCGGCACGACCATACGCTGGATCGTGCGCCAGAACGTGCACACTACCACGGCCTATCATCCGCGGAACGACAATCACCCGCTCAGGATTCCCGATGGCGCGGTGCCCTGGGACTCGGGGTTCCTCGTGAACCCGGGCGATCACTTCGATGTCACGCTCACCGTGCCCGGGGTCTACGACTACTACTGCATGCCGCACGAAGCCGCGGGAATGGTCGGACGGATCATCGTAGGCAAGCCACTCGGACCCGGCTCCGAGCCGTTCGACTACTGGGCCGGACGACCGGGCACGGAGGAGTGGCATCATGTGCCCGACGCAGCCCGCAAGACATTCCCGAGCGTTGCGCGCATCCTCGCCGAGCACCGCGTGCACCCGGCCGAGCCGGCCCGGTAAGCGGGAACTGTGCCCGAGCGACGGGAGCGTAGGCGAGCCGAGCGCAGAACGTCGAGCAATGCGGACCCGGGCGACTCTTTGCCCGAAGCACCAGGAAAGCCCAGGTCCGCTCTCTGGCAGACCATTCCTCTCGCTCTCGTCGCTCTGGCGTTGCTCACCTCCGTGGCAGTTCCAGCGCGCCAGAGCTGGCTGATCACCCAGCTACTCGGCGAGACGACCGATGTGATCGCGCCGGCCCAGTTGCTCGTTGGACAGTTGCAATCCGATCTCGCGAACGAGCTCGCCGCGCTGCAGAGCTACGCGCTCGCCGGCGACCGCGCCTCACTCGATAGCTACCGAATGAGAGCCGATGACAGCGAGGAGAGGGTAGCCTCGCTCGAACGCCTGGCCGTTCGCCTCGATGAGCCGAGTGCTGCTCACGCACGCGCGCTCCGATATCCCATGGATAGGTGGCACCGCCCCAACGATGCTCTGATCGAACGCGGTGCGGCTCGCTCCGACTTCACCACCGTGCTCGAGCGGGGACAGACCTGGTATGATTCGTCCGCCAGGGCAGTCGCCGAACTTTCATCGAGCCTCGCGAACCAGGTAGCTCTGCGCGACGAACGCGTTCGCGCGCTCGAGCGACTGAGTCTGGCGGCAAATGCCGGGCTCGTATTGGCGGCGCTCGTGGCGATGTCCGGTGTGCTGGTACTGACTTTCCAGGAGAAGCGGCTATCGGCAGCGCTATACCATCGCGCCGTCGAGGAAGCCGCCCTGGGGCAGATGGCGCGGCGACTGAGCGTGGCGGTGACGCACGACGAGGCAATGCTCAGCATCACCGAGGGGACATTGGCGGTCACCGGCGCGAGCAGCGCATTCGTGGAGTGGAAGGTCTCTCGTAGCAGCACGATCTCGATGGTGATGACGGGCGAGGCGCCGTCGCTGCCCTGCAAGCGCTCCCCATATCGCGGTTCGCTCACCGAAATGATCGTGATGCACGGTGCCTCCGCCGTTACGGCGGACGTCGAAGCGCTTCACGCACGGCTCCCGGCTCTGCCCGGAGATGCCGGCCGACGGCGCGTAGAGCTCGTCGTTCCACTCTTCTCCGGACAGAAGACGCGTGGCGCACTCGTGCTGCTTCGCGACCCCTCGGCGCCAACACCGCGGGAGGATGGACGGAGGCAGCTGCAGCTCGTGAGCAGCCTGGCGTCTGCCGCATTGCGGCGCGTGGACGGAGGGTGGCCGAGCAGCGGGCGCTGAGGGAAGCGCGCGGCCGGGCAGTGCGTGAGACGGCGCTCCGTGAGGCCGCCGAAGCGCTCGCCGACGCGTACACGATCGACGACGTGACTCAGCGAATCGCGCGCGCGGCTCTCCGGGCGCTACGGGGCCGTGGCGCCTTCGTGGTGCAGATCGCCTCCCGCGCCGGCGAGCCGCGAGAAGTGACAGTGAAATCGGTAATAGGCGACGGCGTGCCGCCTGTGAACACCAGACGCGCCCTCGTTGGCTCGTACACCGAGCGCGTAACCGACAGCGGCGAGCCGATGCTGGTGGACGACCTCGTAGCTCTCGAGCCGGAAGGGAGCTTCGGCGGCGTTCCGTATCCCGGCGGCTCGGCTATCGTGCTCCCGCTCAACGATGGCAGCGCACCCGTGGGCGCTCTCTTCGTGCTCAGCAGTCTTGAGATGCCCTTCGGCCCCTCGGCCGTGGTGCGGGCGGATGTCTTCGCTCACCTGGCCACGCTCGCGTACGAAAAGGTGCGGCTGCTCGAGCAGGCACACGAGCGGCGGCGTGCGCTCGAGCGCGTGGCACAGAGCCGCTCGCGCCTCATGCGCGGCTTCAGTCACGATGTGAAGAACCCCATCGGCGCCGCCGACGGCTTCGCGGAGCTGCTCGGAATGGGTATCTACGGCGACCTCACCGCGGCACAACAGGGGAGCGTGGAGCGGATGCGCCGGAGCATCCACACCGCGCTCGCGTTGATCGACGATCTCCACGAACTGGCGCGGGCGGAGACGGGCGTGATGACGCTCGTGCACGAGAGAGTGGATCTGGCGGAGATAGCGCGCGCGCTGAGCGAGGAGTATCACGCTGCTGCCGCGGCGCGCGGACTTTCATTGTCGATGAGGGTGGAGGGCGGCGACACAGTAGTCGAAACCGATGGCACGCGCGTGAGGCAGATCGCGGCGAATCTGCTCTCCAATGCCATCAAGTATACCGATAGCGGCTATGTGGAAGTGCGCGTGCGCCGCGAGGCGGCCGATGCTCCGAGTGGTGCGCCCGCGAGCAACGAGGGCGCGTGGGCGCTCCTGGAGATCGCCGACAGCGGAATAGGGATCGCCGAGGACAAGCAGGGTTACATCTTCGAGGAGTTCAGCCGATTGAACACCGGCGAGCGCACGGGCGCGGGGCTCGGCCTGGCGATCAGCAAGTTGCTCGCGCAGGCGCTCGGCGGGCGTATCTCGGTCAGAAGCGAGGTCGGAGTCGGTTCGACCTTCACGCTCTGGCTCCCGCCGCGATGGATGGGGGATACAGCTACATCCCCCTCTCACGTATCAACAACTCCGCATTGAGCAGCGCAGCTCCCGCCGCACCGCGGATGGTGTTGTGCCCCGATGCCACCAGTCTGAGATCGAGTATCGGATCGGGCCTGATGCGCCCCACGGTCACGGTCATCCCGCGGCCCGCAGGCGCATCGCGACGTGGCTGCGGACGGTCTACCGCCTGCGTTACCACCACGGGCTTCCCGGGCGCGCTCGGCAGCCCGCGCGCCGCCGACGCGCCGCTCCACGTCGCGATCGCCTCCGCAGCATCCTCGGCGCTCGCGCTCCGCTCCAGCTCCACCGCGATGCACGCGGTATGTCCATGCTCCACCGGCACGCGGTTCACCTGCGCGCTCACGGGAAAGTTCGCCGGCTGCACCACGCCGTTCGCGAACTCGCCGAGCATCTTGAGTGTCTCGGTCTCGATCTTCTCCTCTTCCGCGCCGCCGATGTACGGGATCACGTTGCCCACGATGTCGAGCGATGGCACGCCCGGATAGCCGGCACCGGAGAGCGCCTGCAGCGTGGTGACGAAGAGTTTGCGGATGCCGAAGCGCTGGTGCAGCGGCGCGAGCGCCAGCGTCACCACGATGGACGAGCAGTTGCCGTTCGCGATTATCGCGCCCTCCCAGCCGCGCCGCTCGCGCTGCACATCGAGCAGCGCGAGATGCTCGGGGTTCACCTCGGGGATCACCAGTGGGACATCGGCATCCATCCGGTGGTTCTTCGCGTTGGTCAACACCGTGCGACCAGCCTTCGCGAACGCTGGCTCGATGCTCCCGGCCACTGACGAATCGAGCGCCGAGAACACCAGTGGTGCGCTCACCGCTTCGGGCGTGCACGGCAGCACCGTGAGATCGGCCACCGCGCTCGGCAGCTCGCCCTCCAGCCAGTGCGCCGCATCGCCGTAGCGCTGTCCCTGCGAGCGCTCCGACGCCGCCACTTCCACCAGCTCTATCCAGGGATGCCCCTCGAGCAGGCGAACGAAGGTCTGCCCCACCGCTCCGGTGGCGCCGAGGATGGCGGCCGGAATCCGGCGCGGAGTCGGGGTGGCACTGCTGTCTGTCATGTCGCGTCTCGTTCGTTCGTTGTGAATCAGCGCTCCGGCGACCGCGGACGATGCGCGCGTGCTCCGCTCTCGAGCGCACCCGCAACCGCCGCGAGCGTCGCGTCTATCTCCACGGGAGGATTCGCCAGTGGGCGCTCCTCGCTCGGCCGCGCCGCGCTCCGGTGATAGTCGGTGATGATTCCCGGGTCCTTCAGGATGTGGCCCGTGAGCACGGCCACCACGTCGTCGCCCGCACGGATCTCCCCCGAGCGGCGCAGCGCCCGCGCGCCGGCAACGCTCGCCGCGCTCGCGGGCTCGCACCCCACGCCGCTGGCGTCCACCACGGCCTTCGCCTCCATGATCTCTTCGTCGCTCACGGCGAGCACCACGCCGTTGGTCTCGCGGATGGTGCGCACGGCGCGCTCGTACGAGGCGGGATCGCCGATCCGGATGGCGCTCGCCACGGTGTGCGCCACCACGCGATGCCGCTCGCGAAAGCCGCCCGCGAAGCTCTGCGCGAATGGTGCGGCGCCCGCCGCCTGCACGGCGGCTATGCGCGGCACGCGCCCGATCACTCCCCACTCGCGCAGCTCGCGCAGCGCTTTCCCGAAAGCAGCGGTGTTACCGAGGTTGCCGGCGGGGAGCACTATCCAGTCGGGCACTTCCCAGCGCCGCTGCTGCAGCAGCTCCATGACGATGGTCTTCTGCCCTTCCAGCCGGAACGGGTTCAGCGAGTTCACGAGGTAGAGGCCCAGCCGCTCGCTGGCCTCGCGCACGAGACGAAGACAGTCGTCGAAGTCGCCCCGCACGAGCAGCGTGCGCGCGCCGTAGGCCAGCGCCTGCGCCAGCTTTCCGGCAGCCACCTGACCCGCCGGCACGAGCACCACCGCCGGGATCCCCGCGTGCGCGGCGTAGCTCGCGAGCGACGACGACGTGTTCCCGGTGGAAGCACACACCAACCCCGCGGCGCCCACGCCGCGCGCGTGAGTCACGGCCACGGTCATCCCGCGATCCTTGAACGAGCCCGTTGGATTGTGCCCTTCGTGCTTCATCGCGATGCGCTCGATCCCGCTCCACTCCGCGATCGCCGCGCGCGCGAGCAACGGCGTGTTCCCCTCGGGGTGGCTCACCAGCTGGTCGAGCGCGACCGGAAGTATCACGTCGCCGAAGCGCCACACACCCGACGACGCCGCGCTGCCTTCGCCGGCGTGCGCGTGCAGCCGCGCGTCCCACTCGTCGCGCAACTCCGCGCCGTCGCGCGCCGGCGCCGGATGCACGATCTCCAGCAAACCGCCGCACTCGGCGCACTGCACCTGGCTCGCCGAGATGGGAAGCTCGCGCCCGCAGCCCGCGCAGCGCTGTCGCGCGGCGGCCGCGGACGACACTGGCGTCATTGCCGATTCGCGCCCGATGTCGCCGACGTCATCGATCACGACACCCTCGCCAGCTCGAGCACGTCGTTCAACACACCGGCGGCCGTGACGGCGGGGCCGGCGCCGGGCCCGGTTATCACGAGCGGGTTGGTGTCGTAGCGCGCGGTGGTGAAGGCGAACTGGTTGTCGGTTCCGCTGAGCGCTCCGAGCGCGCTCGCGGCCGGGACTTCCACGAGTCCCACGGTCACGGAGCGCGATGTGGCTGTCGCACGGTAGCGCAGCACGGCGTCGCGCGAGCGCGCCGCGGCCACGCGCTCCGCCCAGCGCGCGTCGTACTTCTCGAGCGTGGCGAGGAAGTCGGCGAGCGGGGTGGCGGCGGCATCCGCCGGTACGAGCGACTCGACTTCCACGTCCTCGAGCTCTCCCTCGAAGCCGAGCAGCCGCCCCAGTATCAGTGCCTTCCGCGCGACGTCGGCGCCGGAGAGGTCGTCGCGCGGATCGGGCTCGGTGTAACCCAGCTCCATCGCGCCGCGCAGCGCCTGCGAGAACGCGATGCCGCGCCCCATCTCGCCGAACAGATATCCCATGGTGCCCGATGGACACCCTTCGATGGACCGCACTGTGTCTCCAGCCTCGATCAGCTTGTAGAAGGTGTCCAGCACGGGGAGTCCCGCACCCACTG
>DASSOX010000118.1:0-5035 GCA_035700125.1 Gemmatimonadaceae bacterium | reverse complement strand
GCGAAGTTCGATGGATTCCTGGAGAACTTCCGCCAGGCCGACGCACTCGCCTACGAATTCGAGGGGGACTGAGAGACAATCCTACTTTTTCTGTCCGCACGTACGCCGCAGAAGATGGCGAGAGGGCCGCTCCGGGATCGGGGCGGCCTTCTGTGGTTCTGGGGTGGCTGGTTTGCTTGGTTCGCAGGGAGGGCTCCGGTGAACTGAAATCGCGGAGAGCGCGGAGGACCGCGGAGAGCGCGGAGGGGAACTGCACAAGGAGTCAGGCTACCAAGCGCAAGGGGCAGAAAAGAAGAAAAGGGGGAACTGCTCCCTCGCCTCGGGTCCTGCCCGGGTGGGCAGGAATCAAAGTGCGGGAGGGGTTTCCCCCAAAGACCCTCGTTCGAGATCTCGGCCCTATAGCTTTTCTCTGAAGTACGAGATCCAGGCCCTACGGCCTTTCTCCGCGCTCTCCGCGGTCCTCCGCGCTCTCCGCGATCGCGCTCTCCGCGATTTCAGTTAACCGCGATGAACCAATCACCCGGGCTACCTCCGCATCTTGCCGAGGAGCCGGAGGATCTCGAGGTAGAGCCAGACGAGCGTGACCAGAAGCGCGAAGCCGCCGTACCACTCCATGTACTTCGGAGCGCCCTGCTGCGCGCCGCGCTCGATGAGATCGAAGTCGAGCACGAGATTCAGCGCTGCCACGGCCGTGAATACCACGCTCAGGCCGATCCCCAGCGGGCCCGCATCGTTGATGAGCGGCATCCCGATCCCGAAGAAGCTCATCCCGATCGAGATCAGGTAGAAGAACATGATCCCGAAGGTGGCCGAGATGATCACGCGGCGGAACGTGTCGGTGGCGCGGATGAGACCCGTCTGATAGGCGAGGAGCATCCCGAGCGCAACCATGAGCGTGAGGCCCACGGCCATCGCCGGCAGGCCGTGATACATGGTGTTGTAGATCGCCGAGATGGCGCCGAGCGCGAGTCCCTCGAGCACCGCGTAGAGTGGAGCGACGATCGGCGCGGTGCGCGGCTTGAAGATCGCGACGAAGGCGGCCACGAGTCCGCCGAGCGCGCCGACCATTACGGCCGTGCCGACGATCGCGGGGTTCCTTACAGTTGCCTGCCACACCCACGCGGCGGAGAAGGTGGTCAGTGCTATGAGCACGATGGCCTTCACCACGGTGCCCGAGACCGTCATCCGGTCGGCGTAGCTCTGGGCATGCGCGTCGCGGAAAACGGAATCCCTGAGAGCAGGATTGGAGCGAGCCAGTTGCGGAAAGCGAGCCATTTGCCGTAGTGGTAAGCGTGAAGAGAGTGTGCTGCCGCAGCAGCCATACTCCAATACTACCCCCGAGACGGCCGGGAGGTAACACCGCCCTCGCCTTTCTCCCCGTTGGCGTCGGAGCCGGGGATCGGCGGCTCCTCGATCCAGCCGGTGGGCCGTCTCAGCCACACCGAGCCGTCGTCGCAAACAACGAGGACGTCGTCGCCGCGGCGCATGGCGGAGACCGGATGGCGCACACGCGTGGCTTCCGTGGCCGGAGGCGGCACCGAACGCCAGCCCCGCTCCGTCGGCTGCTGGGAGGCGGAGGCGGCTGGCTCCGGTGGCCTGGCCGGCGGAGATGCGGCGCCGGGAGGCGTCTCGCGAGCAGCGGTGGACGAGTGCGCCGACTTCGGCTCGGGCGGGAGCGTCTCTTCGAGAGCGCGCTCGATGTCGTAGTCGTCCGCGGGACAGCGATCGCCCATCGTGCGCGCGTGCGGGGTCTCCACTTCCCTGTCGGTGGTGAGCGGCGCGGCCGGCTGCTCTTCGACCCTCGGCTCCGCAGCACGCTCGCCTGCCTTCGCCCTGGTGGGAGGTGCGGCGGCGACAGGCTGCTCGGCCTCGGGCGGCAGATCGGCGGGGCGGGTGTGCAGATAGCTGCGCACGTACTCCCACACCTCGGAGATCATCGCCAGCGATTCCTGGTGCTCCGCGTCGAGCCGTCTGGAGTACTCTTCTCTCGTACGCTGCGCCTCCGCTTCCGCCGTCGCCGCGCGGGAGCGCTCTGCCTCGAGCTCGCGCGCGAGTGCATCGCGCTCGGTAGTCGCCAGCGAGTACTGCTCGCGCAGCGTGGCGAGGATGGATCGCAGCGACTCCTGTCGCTCGACGTTGGCGCGGCGCTCGGTGGCGAGCTCGGATTCGAGTCGCGTACGAACTTTTTCCAGGTCGGCTATTCTGCGCGACAGCTCGTTGCGCGCACGGTCGGCCGTTTCCTGTACCGTACGGAGCTCTTCGGCGGCGCTGGTGCGGCGCGCGGCCGCCTCCTCACGGGCGGCATCGAGAGCTGCGGAGAGACGGCTTTCGGATTCGCGCGCGGAGGCGCGCAATGTCTCGAGGTTGCTCTCCAGGGTGGCGAGCGTGCGGCGGGTTTCCTCGAGATCGGAGGATAGCGAGCTACGCTCCCTCTTCGTGGCAGCGAGATCGCGGAGATAGTCGTCGGAGCGCTGACGGTATTCGGAGCGGTCTTCCTCCAACTCCTTCTTGAGCCGCTCGAACGCCACGTCTCTGCGTTTGAGCTGCATACGGTGCTCGCGACGCGCGCCGACGAACTGGTTGCGCGCTACCAGGGCGGCAACCAGAGCGCCGACGGCGGCGCCCACCAGCGTCCAGAAGAAAACCAACGGCGCAGGTACTACTCCCAAAGGATCGACCTCGGCTCCAATGCTGACGCGGCCATCGTTGACCGTTGCGCGGCGTCGCGCTCGAACACAGCACCAGCCACCCGGCGACCTGCCAACCCGCGCCATGCCGCCGGAGGGAACGGCAACGCGGACCTTGCAATCCGCGCGCCCGGTGCGGCACCCATCTCCGCCGGCCCAAACCGTTGTCTCTTAGTACCTTACATCATCGCAACTTGTTGCGTTGCGGCACTGCATCACCAGAACTGACCTGGAAATGTCGGATGTGCGCCACTCCCGGCTCGGGTCACACGGTGTGCGAACGACGCGCGGCGGTACGGCGGCGGCGACGTGCGGCGGCGGCCTTGAGGGCGCGCGCTTCGCTGGGCTTCACGTAGTGCCGCTTGCGACGAAGGTCCTTCAGAATCCCCGAACGCTGCATCTTCCGCTTGAAGACCTTGAGCGCCCGGTCCAGCCGATCACCCTCTGCAATCTGGACTTCCACCATTATTTCTCGACTCCTGTTTCTGGTTGAAAAAGGTTGCCCCCGCAGGGGCGCAAATTGATTGGAACGATTCGTTCCAAGCGGAGAACTACCGAGCAAACGTGTACGGCCGGCTCGACGAAGGGTCGAGCCGGCCGTACGTGCAATCACCTCGGCGCACTGGGGCGCCTTTGGCCATTACAGCTTGGTGACGTTCTCCGCGGCCGGGCCCTTCTGGCCCTGGACGATCTCGAACTCCACGCGATCACCCTCGGAGAGCGACTTGAAGCCGCTGCCCTGGATGGCCGAGTGATGCACGAAGCAGTCCTTCTGCCCGTTCTCTGGCGTGATGAAGCCAAAGCCCTTGGCATCGTTGAACCACTTGACTGTACCGGTGGTACGCATTTCCAGACTCCTGGTTTACTAGTGTGGTCGGGGTCCGGTCATGCCGTACGTACCGACTACAGTGTTCATCGTGATGAATGCCCTCACGACAGGGCTCGTTCCCACGGCTCACACGATACCTTCGTGATCGCCGTGTGCGACCCGAGCAGACACAAAAAAAGAGGCCGTTGCGAAGTGCAGGCCCCTGACAATTGCTCGGAACGTGTCCGCACACCGTGTGCGGTAGGTCGCATCCCAATATACCGATTACAGTTGCGCAACGCAACCCTCGCCCCGGGGCTCTGCGCCGGTCCCGGAGCCGGGGGCAGGTCCAGCAAGCTCCCTCGAAAAGAGGCGGGCCTAGCGCTCCACCCCCATCCCGAGCGACGGGCGCTCCGGGAGCTGCGCCTCCTGGGCCCGCACGCCACGCGCTCCGCCGGCGCCGCAGGCGGCCACCGCCTCGTATAGACGCTCCCCGAATTCGGCGCGCTTCCAGTAGCCGAGGTGCGCGCGCACGGGGTCGAGCGGGACTCCGCGCTCGCGCACATTCTCCACTCCCGACGCCCCGTCGCCCGATTGCTGCTCGTCGTAGTACTCCACCGAGCCGCTTATCCAGTCGAAGGGAGACCAGATGTTGATCCAGCGCGCCGGCCTGTTCGCGTAGCTCACGATCATCGGCTGCGCCGCGGCGGCGAGCGCCTCGCGAAGCGGTGCGTCGTCCTTCTGCGTGCGGAAAATGAACGCGGTCTTGTCGAGTGGTGAGCCCAGGGTGAGAAGGAGCTTCGTCCGCCGCACGACGTCCAGCGTCTCGCCACCGCTCTCGCCCGCGAGCAGGTCGCCGTTGATCGAGTCGTTGAGCATGTCGTACACCAGCACCGACCCGAGCGAGTGGCCCACCATCAGCACGTGCTCGTACTGCGGCTCGCCGGTTTCGCGGTGGCGCGCCGCGTACACGTTGCGCGCCACTGTCCGCGCGGCATCCTTGATCGCGCGTCTTATCTCGGCGAAGCGGCTGGCGCGGTGCGCCGAGATGTACGCCGCGACATCGCCAACGCTCTGCACCAGAAACCAGCGCAGTGAGGTGAAGACGACGAGCGACGCCGCGAGCGCGCCGAGCATCCATGCATCCGGGATTGTGGGAACCCAGCTCGGCGGGGGCGGCGTGGCGCCCGGGTGGAGGAAGCGAACGATCTCCGCCACCGTCGCCGTCGCGACGCCGACGAAGCCGAGCAGCAGCGCGAGGAAGGCGGCCATTGCCGCACCGAGCTGCAGGACTCCGCGCCGTGGAAGTGTGAACACCGCGCGCCGTCCGAACATCCACCTGTCGAAGGAACCGCGCGCGCAGTAGCGCATGCCGCGCAGCCCCGCACCGAGGAGGAATCCGATCGCGTCGCGAGCAGTGACCTTCCCCTCGGTGAGCGGCGCCCAGTACACCTCGTAGAGGTGCACGTCGAATTCGCCGCCGTCGTGCGCACGGAGCGTCAGCTCCACTCTCGGCAGCCAGTCGTCGCCGAAAGCCACG